>JBPCXK010000754.1:0-3380 GCA_051008635.1 Gammaproteobacteria bacterium | reverse complement strand
TCTTCACGGTATTACTCGTGCGGCTGTGCTCAGGCTGTGCGAGGTGGCCCAGATTCGAGTGCAGGAACGCGCGTTTACGGTGGACGAGGCGTTGCGTGCGCGTGAGGCTTTTCTTACCAGCGCATCCGCCTTTGTCTTACCCGTGGTCAAAATCGACGGTCAGGAGATCGCGAACGGCGCCCCGGGCCCATTGACGCAGCGCCTGCGCCAGCTCTATGTCGAGGCGGCGCTCGCCGAGGTTTCGGCCCCATACCGGACTGCACGCTGAAATAACTTGTCGAGGCCAAAACGCTGCGCCACTGCAACGCACAATCGCAGGCCTCGGGCCCCACCTATCGCCACCGCGTGCAGCGTGCGAAGCGAGTTCGAATCTACTGCGCAGCTAGAAGAGGATATTTGAGCTCAACATCACTATACAGCGCATGAGGAATAATCTTGCGTTCTGGGCCTTCCTCCAAGCGCACTAAGCCGTAACGCTCCATGGTGCGAAGCGTTCTCGACAGACTTGCCTTTTTGCGTCCTGAAAGCGCTTCTAGCTCTTTGTATCCTTCCGGTTGGTGTTCCGCAATGAGTTGCAGCAGTTCGACATTGCGTCTGGAAAGGACTTTGGCAAAACTCTCTAGCGAGGTAAACCATACTTTGGGCTCTCCCCTTTTTGGCGCATGCTCACCGTTTACGATCGCTAAGGAGCGCGCTTTCATTTCATCATAACTAGCAATGCCAACAATTAATTTCTTCATGCTCAGTCTCTCCTACTTCAATCCGTGCGGACAAGGCGCTTAGTTCGGGTGCCGATCTTTACCTTCTATCTTCCATTCACCGTTCTCACTCTCCCTTGCTTCTGCGCCTTGCTCGCCGTTTGGGTCTAGCCTTTGTCTGCTCCTGCTTTTCCTTTATCTTTTTATCGACTTCAGTCCAAAAATCCTTCACTAGCGTGTGTGCATCCTTGAATGTGTACGGTGTAGTCCTCTTTCCAACGTGCTTATGGTCGTAATGCGCTGAGCGTTTTTTACCTGGCCCCGATCCTTGGCTCACGGCGTGCGCGTTATCAAAACCAACCACACGGTCGCCTTTGGCATCCAACAGCACGAGCGAATATTTAATCCCGTACGGTCGTTGCGGGATTTCAGCAACCCGGGCCACTTTAAAGACGGCCTCCAGCTCTCCTTTCTCATCAACGAAGTAGCGATCGCCGTTAAGCGCCAAGAGGATGTCTAAGCCAGCGTCCGCCTTCTTAGCCACTGGCCATATTAACAGATACTGTTAACACCCGTCAATTCACCGGTTTTGGCGTACGATCTGGCTTTGACAGGGACGGCGGTGCTAAGCACCGCCGTCCCTGTAGTCGGGGTTGCAGAAAGCGCAATCAATCAGCGCAGGAACTTCCCTCCGCGTTGCTCTGGCCCCGCCGCCGATACCGCACTCAATGCCCTCAGCGTGGTCGCCATCGACGCCGCGTCGGCCAGCGCCTGGTCCAGATCACTGAACGCGTACACGGCCAGCGCGTGGGCCGCGGCTTTCGAGTTCTGGCGCAGCGCTGTGAGGCTGATGTTGTCGAACGTATCGCATGCGAGGTGGTAGCAGGGGTCGTATTGATCCCCGGGAGTGCCTCCGTAGAGCGCGACCTGCTCTTCCGTCTTGATGCCCTCGGCGCCGGTGAACAGGCCGCCGAACGGAATGCCAGCGTCGAAGAACGCCGCATAGTCCGAACGGAAGCTGATCTCGGTCGGCTCCGTGGGAAGCCTTTGGCGTGCGAAGTAGTCCTCGAACAACGCTTCGATCGCGGCTGAGCCGGCAGGTCCGGCGAGGCCAAAGCCCGAGCCGTCGCCGTCGTAGATGAAGCGGGCGAAATTCGGCGAGCCGACCATATCGTAGTTGAGGTACATACGGATCTTGTTGCGCTCCTCGTCGCTCAGTCCGAGCACGTAGAAATCCGACCCAACCAGGCCCGACTCCTCAGCGCCCCACCAGGCAAAGCGCACGCGGTTGCGCAGACCGTTGTCGTCATCGTCATCATCATCATCGCGCTCGTTGACTTCGAACTCGTCTGCCAGTTGCAGCGCAAGCTCGAGGATCGCCGCCGAGCCACTGCCGTTGTCCTGGATTCCCGGCCCCTCGTCCACCGAGTCGAGATGCGCGCCCGACACTACGATGTTATTGGGGTCACCCGTGCGGCTGTCGGCGATGACGTTGGAGGTGGTCACGATGCCGCGGAACACATTGGCGAATTGTCCCAGCGCCAGCCCGGCCGTCCCGGCCCATTCGAGGCCGCGATCGAAGGTGGCGAAGAACACCGGGATGCCGCCCGAATAGTCCGCCGACAGCGTACCGTTAATCAGCCCCCGACGGTCTTCGGTGTTACCCTGATTGAAAATGATCGCGCCGACGGCGCCCGCCCCGGCAGCGTTCTCGGCCTTTTGCTGGAACGAACAGGCGCCACGCTGCATGAGCGCGATATTACCGCCAGGGAATCCGGTGAAGTCGGCGGCTTCGCAGCCGCTGGTCGAACTATTACCCAGGCCGTCGCCTGCTGGCCCGAGATCGAGGTCGACCGCCGTGGCCGGCCCGGAAACATCGCCGGGGTCTGTCTCACTCATGACGTTGAAGTCGACGTCTTCCTCGTAGATCACGCCGGCCGGAGTGAGTTGCTCCAGATTCGATGGCCCTAACTTGCGGGTGCTCATCAACTCGAACGATTGTCTGGTGACATCGTAGCCGGCATCTTCCAGCAAGCCGGCGACGTAGTCCGCCGAGAGGTTATAGCCGTCGAAACCCGAAAAACGGGTGCCGTCGGTGGCGTCCGCGAAAGTCTGAAACGCCGCCTGGTGCGTTCTTACCTTGCCAACCCTGACAGCTTCTTGCAGTTCCTCACTGATCTCGCCAATATCGTCACCATCATCATCGTCATCATCATCATCGGCCAGCAGGCTCACCGGTATGGTGGCGAGGGTTAACGTCAACACAGCAGTAGTAAACAGCGTCATCACTTTCCAATTCCGCATGATTGCAGCCCTCCGTTTTATGAATCGTAAGTCACACAGTAGGAGATGCGAGAAATCAACCTGAAACAAACGGTTGGACCCGGCCGCAAGCGACAGGTACGTGGCTCGGCCGGGTCGCCCGATCCGCTTTCGGTGGTTCTTAGCCCAGCGATGCTCCGTCCCGGCCCGCTCCCGTCCCCGATGGCGTGATGATCGCGCCGAGCATTGACTCTACAAGACATTTTCTGAAGAAGCGCAATACGGGCTGTATTTCCGAGAAGAAGAAAATTCGTTGTCAACGATCAAGTCGGCGCCGCCAACCCGGTGACGGATGCGGGCCAGATACGAGACTCGCGCAGAACGCGTCCCGCATATCCCATTAGAAAGAGTAGTCTATTA
>JBPCXK010000753.1:0-5018 GCA_051008635.1 Gammaproteobacteria bacterium | reverse complement strand
GCCTTGCCTGGGTGATAAGGATCAAACTGTTAGCCCCTCTCGGCCAAGGGATGCAACAGCCCCGCCATGCTAAAATAGCATTTCACGAAAGATGATGCAGAGTGAAGTAAATGAACAAGCAGTATGTCGAAAAAGTCGATGGCGTCTATCGGCTCATCAGCACACGCGTCTCGTTAGATTCTATCGTACATGGTTTTTGGGGGGGTGAGACTGCCGAGAGCATTGCTCAGTCCTTTCCTGTATTGACGCTTGAACAAGTTTATGGTGCGCTAACTTTTTATCTGGCCAACAAGCCAGAAATAGATGCCTACCTTGAGAAGGCGGATGAAGAATTTGGGAGACTACGTCAAGAGGCTCGTGATAAGGATCCTATGTTTTATAAGAAACTGGCTGATTTACGCCGGCCTGCCGCATGACAATCCGGTAGATGAAAATATGTTTTCAAGCGGATGCGGATCTGAACCAAATCATCGTATCGGCTGCACTACGCCGAGAACCCTCGATTGATTTTCAAACAGCCCTATCCGCAGAACTAGAGGGAGTAGACGATCCAGGCGTACTAGCAAGAGCAGCGAGAGACGGACGGGTACTGGTTACTCATGACCGAAAAACCATGCCATGGCATTTCGCTGATTTTATCTCGCAAGAAACCAGTTCAGGTTTGTTGGTCATTCCGCAGTCTCTGCGGGTTGCAATTGCCGTCGAAGATTTGCTTCTAATCTGGTCAGCTACAGATGCTGAAGAATGGAGAAATCGCATCGTCTATTTTCCATTATGAAGAGACTAGCAAGTAAGAAAAGGGTCTGAGAAAGGGGGGCCTTTGTGTGAAACACGGCCCCCGGCTTGACCGGGGGCCGTTTGAGACGGGTTACTGCGTGCGGGTCACACTTATCTGAACCACCGGATTGAGCCAGCGATGCGACTCATTCAGACCGGAGGTCGCGAGCCCGTCATCCGCGGTAACCACGCCACTGTGCGAGGTCACGGCGTCCGCGCGGTCGTCGCGGGCCGCGTTGAAGCCTTCGCCATTGCCAGCAGGCCCTGGAAGGTCCGAGGCGGCTTCCGTATTGGATTCCGTGCCGGCGTCGTAGGAGATGCCCCGCACCGTGTCGCTCTGGTTGGGCTGCAGATCGGCGACGCGCAGTCCGCTGACCCCGCTGAACGCATCATTGGTGTTGACCAGCATGGTCATAACCGTCAGAAGCAGGTCCGTGGCGTTGGCATCGGGCACAGACACGGATACCGTCTCCGATCCGCCGGGTCCGATCGCGCCCGCGCCCGAGGCGGTCGAGAACACCGCGGCGCTGGTGTCCGCTGCAGCAATAAAGTCAGAGTTGTCACCGCCTTCGGCGAGCAACTCCAGACCCGCGCTGGCTGGCTGACCGACGCTGAAGGAGCTGAATCCGCCGTTGTGCGCGACCACTGCCACTGGCGACATGGGCTGGCTGTTGGTCAGATTAGTGACCGTGACATCAAACGTGCGCATCGCCGCCGGATCGTCGTTGTCACCGCAACCATACAGCGTGACCGTGGCGGCCAACGTTATCGCCATGGTCAGGCGTTTGCTAAGCGCTTTCATGACGTTCTCCTCAGTTGACCGTGACGATGATGCGGATGACAGGATTGAGCCAGCGGTGAATCGTGCTATCGAGGTCGCTGGCTCCGCCGGCGGGGTCGGTATCGCCGAGCGTGTTGCGGTGAATGTGCACCATCTGGTTGGCGTCGGTGCCGGCCACACCAGTGCCACCCGTGCCGGCATCCATCCCCGGCGCACCCGGTATGCCCGCCACTCCCGGCATGCCGCCGGTGGCCGTGTTCAGCAGCTCGTTATTGGCCTCGGTGCCGGCGTCATACGCGGGGACGTTGAAAACATGAGTGCCTGGCGTGGTGGGGATTTCCACGGCATTGAGACCGGCAAAGGCATCGTTGGTCGGCAGCAACATGGCTACGGCGGACAAGCGCGTGTTGTTGGTGCCGTCGGTGTTCATATCTGCGCTTGCGCTCGCGCCAGGGGCGAGTATGCCAGGCGCGGGATCCTCGACGACCGTCGCGCTCAGCGCGTTGAGATCGGTCACGAGCATGCTGATGTCACCACCCTCGGCCATCGCCTGCAGGCTCGCGGATGCGGGCTGACCGGCCGTGAACAGCGATGTGCCCTCCGGGTGGGCCGCGATCAGAAACGGTGTGTAATGTATGCCATTGGTGAGATTTACGATGCGGACGTTGAAATCGACGGCCTGGGCCACGTTTACGTTCGCGGCGGCCGCCAAAGCCACGAGCCCCGCTGCCACTACTTTGTTCATGGGATACTCCCTCAATTTACGGTTAGCCTCGTTCGGGTCGGCTGAGTGTGCCGCCCAGTTATCACGGAAGTATCACGGGCCGGAGGATGCCGGTGAGGCCTTTAAGAGCGGCCGAAATCAGGAAAGCGGGTAGAATGGTTAAAATGGTTGGGCTTCCACGAATGGACGCTGCTGTAGGCCTCGTCCGTGGGTTTCTGCGAGCTACGCCAAAGAGTTTGTGTGGCGCGCGCGGAGCCTGTCGCCGCTACAATGCCGAACACCTGTTCGCGCTGACTTGCAACCAGCGTTGCGCGTTCGCCAATCCGGAGCCCATAGCCGTCCAGGCGCGCCTGCCGCGGATCATCCGGTTGCAGACCTTGTTCACGCAGCAGATCCATGTCCATGAACAGGCCGTAGAAGAAAACGTTGGCGGTGTCTACCATTTGAACAGCGGCGGCAGATACGGCCGGAAGTCCTTCGATTGGCCGGATTTCTCTTCGTCAGTCGCCCTGGTACTTCTGGACGTTCGTACGAAAGTCGTCCGGGATCGGACAGGACTTGCCGGTTTGCGCATCCACGAACACGCCGACCATCCGCCCGGTCGCGATCAGTTCTCCAGAGCCGCTATGAAACACGGCAAGCTCGGCTTCCAGGCTGCTGTTGCCGAGCCGGGAAATCCGTGTGTGAACGTCGAGCTCCTCGGCGAATCTCGCCGAACCCTTGAATTCGCAGCCGGTGTCGACGTAAGAGAAACCGAGTTTTCTCTTTTCCAGCTCGCTCCACGCCAGGCCCAGCTCTTCGAAATAGGCCATCAGCCCCTCGTCGCAATAGCCGAGGTAGTTCATGAAGTACACGTGCCCTTGCGAGTCGATGTCTGCAAAGCGGACTTTCAAGGGTAAGCGGAATTTGTAGCGCTCTTTCATTTCAGCTCCATCACCCGAACTTTGTCGCCAGCCGCTCGAGCGCTGCGCCCAGATCGGGCTTCAGTTCCAGCACCGGGCTCAGTGGGTCCTTCTTTAAGGACTGCATGCGCCTGGCGGCGTTCTTGATCGTGTACTTGCGATTGTCCAGGCGCGCGTTCACCTCGCTCCACTTGAGCGGCATCGACACCGGGGCGGCCGGGAGCGGCCGTGCGCTGAACGCGGTAACCAACAAACGGCCGTGCCCGTTCTGCAAATAATCCACATACACGCACCCGTCCCGTCGCGACACGGCGCGGGTGACGGTGGCGATGTCGGGCATCTGCGCGACGACGACGCGCGCCAGCAATTCGCCAAGGTTGCGAGACTGCTCGTATGTATATTCTCGCCCGAGCGGCACGAGCACGTGTAAGCCGGTGGAGCCGCTGGTCTTCGCGAAGCAGGGCAGTTCGATGTCGTCGCATAGCTCGTGGATGGCGCGCGCGATCTTCACGACATGTTTGAAGGGTGCGCCCTTGGGGTCGAGATCCAGAATGCACCAGTCGGGCCGCTCCAGCGAAGCGATGCGGCTCGACCAGATGTGCAGCGGAATCGTGCCCATGTTGATGATATAGAGCAGCGACTCCAGGTTGTCGGCCACGAAGTAGCCCACCTCGCGTTCGGCATGTTCGCTCCACATGCGCTCGATGCGCATCCAGTCGGGTGCGAACGCGGGGGCGTCTTTCTGGAAAAACGACTTACCGTCGATGCCGTCCGGGTAACGTGTGAGCACCACAGGACGGTCCTTGAGATAGGGCAGCAGCCACTGCGCCACCGAGCGGTGATATTCGATGAGATCGCCCTTGGTGTAGTCGTCCTCCGGCCAGAAAACCTTGTCGAGATTAGTGAAGCTCACCTGGCGATCGACGGGTTCGGGCTCCGCTTCGACGATGTCTGGCTCCGGCAACTCATGCTCGCCGGGCTCGCGCACACACTCCTGCGGTTTCTTGTCATCGCGCAGGCGCACGAACACGGGCTGGCGCAACACGCCGTCCGGCGTCGTCTCCTTGAATTTGACCTCGCACACCAGTACTGGCTCTATCCAGTGCGTGTCTTTCTCGGCGGGGGCGTCGCGCGGCGGACCGGCGTCTTTCGCCTGCTCGACAAACTTGCCCAGCTCGCGCAGCTCACCTTGTTTGAAACCGCTGCCAGCGCGGCCGGCGTAAACCAGCTCGCCATCGAGATACTGGCCCAGCAGCAGAGCGCCGAATCCCGTCTGCGAGCCCTGTGGGTCGGTGTAGCCGATCACGACAAAGTCGTCGCGGCGCTCGATGGTGATCTTGCGCCACTGTGCGGAACGACCCGCGCGGTAGGGGGAGTCTGCTTTCTTGGCGACCATGCCTTCCAGCCCCAGCTCGCTGGCGTGCGCGTACATCGTCTCGCCGTGCTCCTCGATGTGATCCGAAAACCGAACCGGCCCGACCGAGGGTATCAGTTCCCTGAGAATCGTCTTGCGCGTTTCCAGCGGCAATGGCCGGAGGTCGTAGTCGTCAAACCCGAGTAAATCGAAGACATACAGGGACGCCGGCAGGTCGACGGTTGCGCGCTGGATTTCTGCCTTGCGCATCAGCCGCCCGCGTTTTTGCAACAGGCTGAAACTGGGAATGCCTTGCACGTCGTGCACCACGGCCTCACCGTCCATGATCAGATGCGCGAACGGTAAACGAGCGACCGAGTCGGCGATTTCAGGAAACGTTCCCGTGAGATCGTTGCCGGCGCGCGAGTACAGCATGGCCGTATCATTTTCGTGCACGATCACGAGCCGGTAACCGTCGTA
>JBPCXK010000752.1:0-4344 GCA_051008635.1 Gammaproteobacteria bacterium | reverse complement strand
GTATAAAAACGCGCTTCGCTGCTCGCGCCGTAATGACGGCTGTAGAGTCTGAACATCGCGGACCGAGCTGGCCTTTCCAGCTCGCTCGCGGGACACAGACCTGCGCTTATTTCATCCATGCGTACTTGATGCCGATGTCCAGTTCCCGGGGCGCTGCCCCGGTGCCATCGAAGACCCGTCCGTTGCGTACGATCAGGTCAAGCATTGGCACTTTGCGCGCCGCCTCTCCTCTTCATCAAAAACACAACGACGGCCCCCAGGATGATTCCGGCCAAAAATGCGAGCCCCGCCAGCTTCATGGCGCCCGCCTTGGCGGCATCCAGGACCGGGTTGTCCAGAAGGTTTGCGGAAAAGTGCACCTTCACCAGCTTCCATTGGCCATACACTTTCTGGACCACGGCAGTCCAACGGGTCGGCATTTCCCGCACGTCCCCGCCGGTGAAGTGGTAAGTGTCCTGAGAGGTGCCGTGGACGACGCCGGTCGAGGCGTCGAGGAACGTCGTCAAGTCATCCGCAACGGCATTGACCTCGATACCCTGCAGAACAGGAGCGTCGCCCGTAAACAGCCCGTTCCAGTAGGCGCGAAAGTCGTCCAGCCTGGTGAACTTCTGATTGTCGACCGTGACGACGGTAAAGTTGTCGGCCAGCAGGGGTCGGATAGCATCGAAGTTTCGGGTGTTCAGTGCTTCGGTCGCGGTGCGCAGCATCGCGCGTAAGGCGTCATGATCCGCCTGCCGTTCTTCAGCCGGCGCGGTGGCGGTTGCAATAAATGAGAGGGCGAGAAGCAGGCAGCACACGAGACACCATTCTCTTTTGTGGAGAGAGGTGGAGGGAGATCCGCGCGGTCTCTGCTTTGCCGTTGTTGGAGTTTGTGTGGAGACCTTACGCAAGTTTACAGTGGTGATTTGCACGTTGTTACTCCCTCTTATCAGTGCGGGAGCATATACTGGGCGAGCCAACGGGGCAATCGGTCACGGTCCGGTGTAAACCGGCGTCATGGAGAAAGGATAATCATTGAGCTGGCTCCTGCTATCTCCCGCCGCAGCGTTTGTGTTTCTGGTTATAGGCGAACGCGTGTTACCGACGGTAACGCGGCGCCGTCGCTATGTGTTTTCGGACTGGGTCCTGAACCTTGTCGGGTTTGCGTTTCAGGGTGCGGTAATCCCGCTATGCGGATACCTGATCAGCACCCTTGTGCTACCGGGGTGGTTGCCCGGTGGGCAAGGTGTTATTCCGTGGGGCTTTTTGGGCTGCTTTCTCCTCAACTTCGTGGTCGTGGATCTTCTGTACTATTGGCAACACCGTTTGTTTCACGAAGTGCCGTGGCTGTGGAAGTTCCATCAGTGCCACCACGCCTCACCGACCCTGGACGTCTGGGCTACGGCGCGCAATACGGCGGTAAGCAATTTTCTTTTCGTCTATATGCTCGTGAACCCGGTGCTGGGGTTTCTGTGCGCTTCGCCGGAAGGCTTCTTTGCGGGTGCGGCCGCTACTGCGAGCCTGGATTTGCTGCGTCATTCACGTATCGACTTGCGAGACACGGCCGCCCGACGGCTGGTTGGGCCGTTGTCGCTTGTATTCGTTACGCCGCGCGAACATCATCAGCACCACAACGCGGATGACGTGGGTGTGAATTTCGGCGCCAACCTGATCCTGTGGGACCGCATGTTCGGCACTGCGCGAGTAGGTGGGGCGTATCCGAGCCGTTACCGTGTCGACGGGGTTCCTGGTCCGCTCCAACAGTTGTTTTACCCGGTCCTGAGGAGCTCCGGCGCTGGTGAAGCTCGCTCGCACTTCAATACCGTGGGCGGACAAGACTCATAAAAGCGAACAGACATGCACCCACGCCTTGCCCAACGCCAAGAGCACTCGCTACTCGATGACACGGTAACCTGCCGTAAGCTCGAGCTGAACAAGCAGCGCAATGAAGCGCAGGACCATACTGCGCTCATCGACGCGGCCGCCGCGGCGTTCAGCTATGAGAATTGCCGCGATGTTTACTGGAATCCGGAAAACAAATCCCTCTTGTACGGAACACCGGTTTGGGATCAGGCTACCGAGGCGCAGCGGCTCGTCCTGAATCATCTCTATTGGGTGGCCTACTACGCACAGATCATTTCCGCGGAAATCGCCACAATTTATTTCAATCAGATTGCGGCGGCGGGTCTCTATACACTGGAAGATTTTCGCATCCTGTGCGAAACACTCGATCTCGAGACGCGCCAGGAACGCGCGCATATCAGCGCCTTCAAGAGAGTGGGTGAGGAGGTCGAGGCCGAGCTTCTGGGTGAGCGATTGTTCACTTATCCCATGCGCTCGCCGTTTGAGGAAACCATGGTCTTTGCCGACGCCAATCGCTTCAGCACCTACTGGCGTAAACTCCAGCTTCAGGCCTATACGCTGCTCTCGTCCAGCAACGCTTTTCTCGGCAGCCAGTACCTGTTGATTCGCGGATTGAGAACACTGAACGGTAAGCTGATTCAACATCAACTCAGTCGTTATTGCACCAGTGTGCCGGACCGCGACGACGCGCCCGTCCCGGCGCAAATCAGCCATTATCATTTTCTGGACGAATCCTTTCATTTCAATACGTCAAAGATCACGGCCCTGGACGTCTCCCGCTCTTTGCGAGGACCGACGGCTTTTGAAAGATGGGTGATCAATCGAGGGGTCGCGGGTTGTCAGCGGGATCACTATCACTTCTCGGTGGCGGTTAACGGCATCTTCTGGTACGACCCGGCGTTGTTCAAGCCGTTGCTCAAACTCTTCTGCTCGCCTGTGTTCGGCATGGATGAGGGGGGAGCCAGGGAGATGCTCGCATCCTGCTTCGGTCAGGAAACCGAAGGATTGCATGAGAGTTTCAAGATGCACCGCACCGCGCTGTCTTCGTACAAGGCGTTCGTCGAATCGTTGAGTTTCCTCACGGCGGCAAACCGGGACATGCGCTTGATGTCAGGTAACTCGATAAGCGCCTGTCTGAAGTGCAATCGCCAGGCGCTTTCGAGGTTGGCAGCGTGACGAAAATCTGCAGGGTGAAGTTTCCAGGCACACGCTATGGGTTCCTGGATCTGCCGGCGTGCGCCAAGCTGTCGGAGCATCTCACCGTGGAGAACTCGCCGGTCCTGTTTGGTTGTCGTACAGGCCTCTGCGGGACCTGCCTGATAGAAATCGTCGAACAACGGGCATCCGTACTGCAATCACCGGGGGCCGATGAGGCCGAAACGCTCGCGATTTACGCGCCCGGCAATCCAAGGGCGCGGCTTGCGTGCCAGATCGAGCTTACCGCCGATATCTGTTTACGAAAGATCGATGGTCAGTAGCGTCCGTCGCCGATCACCGCAATCCGCATCTTCATGAGATATCCGTCGAAGATCAGAACAGATCGAACTGCGGGCTCTGTGCCGATTCTTTTCGGCTGTAGCTGTGCCTGCGTATCTCGAGAAGTCGTTCTTCGATGTCTTTCAGGAAGCGCGATGGCTGTTGTTCCCGGACTTTCCCTCGCCATAGTCGTTTGGCGGCATGTGACAGGAACAGGCGTTCCCTGGTGCGCGTCATGCCGACATAGAAAAGCCGGCGCTCCTCGGCGAGCACCGATTCACTGAGCGCGTCACCCCACCGCAATGGCAGAATCCCGTCGTCGCAACCGGTGATGAACACGACCGGAAACTCCAGCCCTTTCGCGGCATGCAAGGTCAGCAGTGAGCAACGATCCGCGCGCTCGTCGTGAACATCGATCTCCTGTCCGAGATGAAGCTCCGACAGGAATTGTTCCCAGCGATCGTCGCAGCGTTCGGCGACGGTTTTCAGTTTGCCGATAACGGGATTGAGAGATCCCTCACCAGACTCGTCTCCCGCCCGCTCTAGCCGATCTTTGACCGTGCCGTGGGAAGGCGTACGTTCCATTAACGCCAGCAGCGCCTGCACAGCCGGATGAGCGTCCAGACTCTTGTGTGCATGACGCTGAAACGGAAAGCCGGAGCGCTGCAGCGCTTCCTCCAGCACATCGGCCTGCGCCTCGGTGCGGTACAAAACCGCGAAGTCCGCGAAACTGTATTCGTTTGTGCGCTCACCGTCGGAGCGGTCACTGTCGAGGGAGAAAAAAGACACGCCGCCGATCATCTGCTCGATAGTCTGCACCACGAATTCGGCCTCCGCGCGATCGGTGGGTGCGTGATGAATCACCAGCTTGCCGGTATCTTCCAGCAGCGGGGTCACCTCGCGATCCTCGACCAGCGTCGACGGCGTGATCATTTGCGAGGATGCGGCAACGATGGATTGTCCGGAGCGATAATTGCGCGTCAGTTGAACACGTCTGGCGCCCGGAAAGTCCTGCTGAAAACGCAG
>JBPCXK010000751.1:0-12516 GCA_051008635.1 Gammaproteobacteria bacterium | reverse complement strand
CAGGAATCTATTGCGGATGCAGCAGGCGTTTTTGTCGGTTATCTGATGTTGGATGCGCTGGTCAGCAACCAGGATCGTCATCATGCAAACTGGGGTCTTGTGTTGCTGCCTGAAAAAGGTGCATTTCTTGCCCCCTCGTTTGACCATGCCTCCAGTTTGGGGCGCAATGAGACCGATAGTGCTCGCGCCGACAGACTGACGACCAAAGACAGGGGCCGGAGCGTGGAGGCATATGTTGCACGCGCCAGGTCAGCCTTTTATGCCACAGATTCGAGCACTACGCCCCTGACGACCTTGGATGCCTTGCGGGAAGCGACCAAAATTAGGCCCGAAGCAGCGGATTACTGGTTACGGCAGTTAGCTGATATCGAGAACGTATCTTACAGGGATATTTTTGCGGAGGTTCCCGGTGCGGAGATTTCGGAGCCCGCCGGTGATTTTGCCGCTAGAATGATAGAGATTAACGCTAATCGGATTCTTCAAACGGATATCTAAGAAGGCTATGACAGCACTGTTTATTGCATGGCAGGATACCCATACTCGTCTTTGGGTGCCGGTCGGCCGCCTGACGCGTGACGATGGTGTGTATCGGTTTGTTTATACTCGTGGAGCAGAAGAGATGCCGAGTTTCCGGCCGTTCGGTCGCATGCAGGACCTGCACAAAGTTTACAAATCTGAGGAGCTATTTCCGATCTTCGCCAACCGTATTCTGGCAAAGAACCGCCCTGAATATCGGGACTACCTGAAATGGCTGGGCTTATCCGAGGCCCAATACGACGCACTAGAAGAACTTGCCCGAACGGGTGGCTTGCGCGCAACGGATTCTCTGGAGCTTTTCCCCTGTCCCGAACCAACAGCGGGGAAAAACTACGAAGTTCATTTCTTTAGCCGTGGGCTCCGGCACCTGCATGAAGACGAGCCACGTACTGGTAAATTAGAGGCTGGCGAGCGGTTATATCTAATGCAGGATCTTCAGAACTCTTGTGATGTCATGGCACTGCTATTACGAACGGGCGATCCAATCACCCTGGTCGGTTATGCACCGCGCTACTATTCGGCCGAGTTCACGCAATTAATCAACTCCACCGGACCAGAGGATGTGAAGGTGACTGTCGACCAAGTTAATGGTGACGCCCCGATTCAATACCGTTTGTTATGTCGGCTGGTAGCGCCGTGGCCCATGAATTTTTCTTCATGTACGAAAAAAGAATTTGAGGCGCTCGCTTGAGTTAGCTACCTTGCGGGCCTCTAAGGCGGCCACAAGGTAAGCCAAGAATCGTATGGCTCTGTTGTTCCAGGACTCTCAACCCATCTGACCTGTGTTGGCCGTCCGGAATTATGGAATTATGCGGGGATCGGTCCTGCATCGCCCCACGTAGTCCAGTAATTTACGCAACGGACGCCCCGGTAAGTTATTGAAGAATAGCCTGATTGATTAGTGCTCCAGGGAGCTGTTCAGCATCCGGGTAATCGGCTTGCCCTCGTATGCGAAAATAGGTGTTGCATGTTTTTCACGACGAGTCGCTACGACCGATTGGGCAATGTCACTTTTTGGCCAGCGGTAGCCGAAAGCCATCGTACGCAAATGCTGGTCGGATTGTCTCGCAATCCTTTTCAGTGACGCCCTCTCGGCGGGCAACGTCGTGCCAACGGTTCCGGACGATCTGCTCCATTTCATCAATAATTCCGCTCGCTTCGTCCGGTTCGAGAAGGAAGCGAGCGGATTGCGACATCAGGTTATCGGCATGGGCGTACCGGTCCATGTCACCGCAAGCTAAGGCAAGATCGCGGCGCTCGACGCTGATGGGCATCGCTGGGACAAGATCATAGGCTGGCGAAAGCTTCCAACTTTCATCCATTGCGATCACCGCATGATTCCGTGGGTGGTCGTCGTTGTTCGTAATCAGGGCGTTAAAACACATTCGTCTGAATAGCTCACGCGCATCTTCTCCGGCTTGCGCCGAGATACGACGTATCTCCTCGACCAGCAGCACATACGACCATTTTGAACGGTCTTGATGCGTGTCCTCGGCGCGCAGCAGGGTGAGAGCGCTGAGCATCCTAGCGCGGCGGTAGCCGCCTTCGGTCTTCTCACGGTCAAAGCGCTTTACGAGCAAAGCGTCGCGGTCGCCGATTGTGGTGAGCCGGCTTTCCGCAACATGAACGCCGCACTCTGTGGCAAGCATCAGCATCGCACGTTCGACTTTGGCATGGCTCCACTTGTCATCCGCACGGTTGAACTTCGCAATCCAGAGTGCATCTTCATCTTCGACTACGGCTTTCGGGCGTGCCCCTCCCATTGAGGTGCCAGCAAGCATCAGTTCCTGCGCTTGCTGTGCATCGGGCTCTTGCGGCAGTACCTCGTCGGCGATGATCGCGTCCGCGAATGCCTGGAGCTTCGTCAGGTCAATCGTGCGATTGAATTCTCGCTTTGGAGCGGGGGGGGCTTGGTTCAGGCCAAAGCCGATTGCACCGGCGCGGTCATCCGGTGAATGCAGCAGGTAGTCGACCTCATCAGGACCGGGTGAGCCGAAATGGTGTTCTATGATACGGCGACCCCAGTGGTCGGGGCTTGCATCGCGCAGCGTGCCAAAAATGCCTTTGAGTAGGCTCGTCTCATAAGTTCCTGTCGCGAGCTTGAGCTCAATCGGATCGATCGGCACGGCATTTTTTCGGACAAGGTAGCTCCTGCCGTAGACGAAGCGGCCTGCAGCGACTCCGTGTCGGTCGATGTCGCGTTGGTAGCGGCCTGCCGTGACGAATTCCGTTTCGCCAGGCAGTACGACGTAGATGAAGCACTCCTTAGAACTCATCGTTGAGCGCCTCGAGCTTGCCGGCGCGTGCACGCTCGCGTCGCGAAGACAGCCTGATTCCTTCTTGGTCCGTCGCCGGGTCTGCGAGAAGTTCCATCGGGCCTAGGAGGTCATATGTCCAGAGAAGCGCCGTGAAGACTGCCGCACTTGTAGATGGTTTGCCTTTCTCGGCTGCCATGATGGAGTAGCGACCGGTGCCGATCTTTTCCGCCACGTCGTCAATGGTCAGGTTGCGGCGTAGTCGAGCCGTACGCAGATTGGCGCCCAAGCGCTTGAGCGCCTGTTCTCCCGCGTACGGCGGGCTGCTGGTCAATACGTTCTTCCTGGCCATGATTTCTACTCGAAGTCTGATTCATCAGACGTAAAATTAGTTAAGGTCTGATAGACAGGATACCAATAGATGGATTAATGGGAAACCTCCAAGTCAGTTTTATCGAACCTTATCTAATTTTATATCCGATAAATCGACCGAAAGAGCCCCAAAGACTACAGACTCTCTGAACAGTCTGTTCATGACATCTTCGGACTCATGTGGTTGTGCAGTTCGGTTGGATCGGAATCAAAATCAGCTGCGTGAATTTTGCGCGACTGAGTTTCGCTGAGTCGCGCATCGTCCTGCAGTTCACGCAACAAACGTCCCGGCAACCTACTGAAAAATATAGCCGGAGGCGCTCACCAACAAACTGAAAATCCTCGTGTCGGTGGTTCGATTCCGCCCCGTGCAACCGTTACTTTCAGCAACTTACACCGCATGAAAGACTTCACCGGCTTCTCGGCGCCGCGAGCCGGACCAGGACGTCCAGGTCTGTCGCAGAAACGAGTGCTCGAAGGGCCAACGTTACTGTTAAAGGGGGACAGTCGATGCAACTAATGCGGAGATAAAGGCGATTTACTCTCCGCAAGCGATGTGATCTGACATGATGACATGTCATCATTACGCCAGAGTACGTTGTGGAAACTCGGCAAAACCAGTTGCGCGCCGCAAAGCAGCGGCAGCGGATGAGTTGCGAATATCTTTTGTGAGGAGAACGAAGAATGAAAGCAGCCGTCTGCCGGGAATTTGGCAAGCCGCTCACTGTTGAAGACATTGAGATTGCCGGGCCGGGGCCGGGAGAAGTCGGAGTCGACATCAAGGCCTGCGCCGTTTGCCATAGCGACATTTTTTACGCCGAAGGCGAATGGGGCGGCAAACTTCCTGCGGTGTATGGTCATGAGGCCGCCGGCACAGTCAATGCTGTCGGCGATGGCGTCAGCAGTGTGCAGGCCGGCGATCATGTGGTGGTGACGCTTGTGCGCTCTTGCGGGGAATGCCCGTGTTGCATGCAGGGGTACTACGGCTCTTGTGAGGCCAAGTTTCCCCTCGATCGAAATTCGCCGCTCAAGGATGCCGATGGCACACGCGTTGTGCATGGCCTGAGAACGGCCGCCTTTGCCGAACACGCGGTCATCGAAGCGTCCCAGGTGGTGCCGATCGACAAGGGTGTGCCGTTTGAAAGCGCTTCTCTGCTGGCTTGCGGTGTCATTACCGGCCTGGGCGCCGTTATCAACACAGCCAAGGTGCGGCCTGGTTCGAGCGTGGTGGTAATTGGCACCGGCGGTGTCGGCCTGAACAGCATTCAAGGCGCGGCGCTGTCGGGGGCGAAGACGATCATTGCCATGGACCTGGCTGACGACAAGATCGAGGCGGCCAGAAAGCTCGGCGCCACCCACGGCATCAACGCCGCCGGTGAGGATATAAACAAGCAGGTGAAGGCGTTGACCGGCGGGCGCGGCGCAGACTACGTGTTCGTCACTGTCGGCGCCAAACCGGCGTTCGATCAGTCCTATGACCTGGTTGCAAAAGGCGGAGCGATCGTGCTGGTCGGCATGCCGCCGGTGGGCGTGAAGTCCGAATACCACATCCTGACCATGGCCGATGACTCCAAGCGCATCCTCGGTTCAAAGATGGGCTCGTCCAACATTCACGTGGATATACCCAATCTGGTGGCGCTCTATAAACAGGGGCGCTTGAAGCTCGATGAGCTGGTGACCGGGCGTTACAAGCTGGACGACATCAATGAAGCGTTTGCTTCGGTCAACCGTGGGGAAGCGCTGCGCAACGTCATTGTTTTCTAGCCCGCATATCTCACCACGGGGCGAGATGATCGCGCAGAGATTTGAATCGACAGGGGATTTTCTGAAGGAGCGTAATACAGGTCGTATTGCCGAGAAGAAGAAAATGCGCTGTCGATTCAAGGATCAAGCCAGCGCCGTCATCGTGGTGAGAAATGCGGGCTAGATCCAAGAAACCGGATACACTGTTAGCGGTCTCATGAATTGAGGAGGCGCCACACCTCATGCCAGACATGGGTCGCATTCGTTCACTACTTTGGCTACTGCTTTGCCTGGGGCCACTGCTGGTCGTGGGCAACGCCCAAACAGCCGGCAAAGTCGCGGTGCTGGGCATCGATGGCCCTATCGGGCCTGCTACGAGCGACTATGTGTTGCGCGGCCTGGAGAAGGCCAGAGAAATCGATGCGCGTGCGATCGTGCTGCGCATGGATACCCCCGGTGGCCTGGATCTCGCCATGCGCGATATCATCCAGGGCATCATCGCCTCCCCGATCCCTGTCGTTACTTATGTGACTCCCAGCGGCGCGCGCGCGGCAAGCGCGGGTACTTACATACTGTATGCGAGCCACATCGCGGCCATGGCTCCGGCTACGACCCTGGGCGCCGCAACCCCTGTGCAGATTGGCGGGCCACCCACCGTGCCGGAGTCACCGTTCCCGCGTGATTCCGACAAGAAAGAAAAAGAAGACGATGAGGCCAGGGAGGATGCGGATAAGAAGGACGATGCGTCCGACGAGGCTTCCGCCGGGCAGCCCAAGAGCGCCATGGAAAGAAAGATGGTTAACGATGCCGCCGCCTACATTCGTGGACTGGCGCAGATGCGCGGGAGAAACGCGGATTGGGCAGAGAAAGCGGTGCGCGAGGCGGTCAGCCTGTCAGCGGCGGAGGCCGAGCAACAAAACGTCGTCGATTTGATCGCCACTGATCTCAACGATCTGTTGGCAAAGATCGACGGCCGTTCGCTGGACGTCCTTGGTCACGAGCGAACGCTCTCCACCAGGGGCGTACAGACCGTTGAGATCGAGCCCGATTGGCGCAACCGTTTGCTGTCGGTGATCACCGACCCGAATATCCTGCCGATCCTCATGACGCTCGGGATATTCGGCCTCCTTTATGAGATGCTCAATCCGGGCTTTGTCTTCCCGGGCGTACTCGGCGGCATTTGCCTGCTGCTCGCGCTTTATGCGGCACAGGTGTTGCCGGTCAACTATGCCGGCATGGCGTTGATCATGCTCGGTGTGGCCTTCATGGTGGCGGAGGCGTTCATGCCGGCCTTCGGCGCCCTGGGCATAGGGGGCGTTGTCGCGTTCGTGATCGGCTCGATCATCCTGATCGATACCGACGCCGAAGGCTACAGCGTGTCTGTGCCGCTGATCATAACGGTAGGGACGGTAAACGCCCTTATGGTCGCCGGCGTGACGATACTCGCATTGAAGGCGCGTCAACGGCCTGTGGTGAGCGGTCGGGAGGAGCTTGTGGGCAGCATTGGTGAGGCTATCGAGGGGTTTGATGAAAATGGCCGCGTTCGCGTTCACAGCGAAGAATGGCGCGCGCGCGCAAGTACGCCGGTGCAGCGCGGCGAAAGCGTGCGCGTGGTCGGGGTTGACGGCCTCACCTTGATTATCGAACCGGAGCAGCTGGCGAGGCGGCAATCATGATCGTTTATTGGCTCATCGCGCTGGGCTTGATCATTGCGTTTATGACGCGCTTGTTCCGCATCCTGAGGGAATATGAACGTGGCGTGATCTTCCAACTCGGCCGCTTCTGGAAAGTGAAAGGCCCGGGGCTGATCATCGTGATTCCCGTGCTTCAGCAGATGGTGCGTGTCGATCTGCGCACGGTGGTCATGGACGTCCCCACCCAGGACGTCATTTCGCGGGACAACGTGTCTGTGAAGGTCAACGCGGTCGTGTATTTCCGCGTAATCGACCCACAAAAGGCAATCATCCAGGTTGAGAAATTCCTCGAGGCCACGAGTCAGCTTGCGCAGACCACATTGCGGTCGGTGTTGGGGCAACACGAGCTCGACGACATGCTCGCCGGGCGCGAAAAGTTGAACAAGGATCTTCAGCAAATCCTCGATCAGAACACCGATGCGTGGGGAGTCAAAGTCGCCAACGTGGAGATCAAACACGTCGACCTGAACGAGAGCATGATTCGCGCGATCGCCAAACAGGCCGAGGCCGAGCGCGAACGGCGCGCCAAGGTGATCCACGCAGAGGGGGAGCTGCAGGCGTCCCACAAACTACTCCAAGCCGCTGAGATTTTGGCCCGCCAACCGCAGGCATTGCAGCTACGCTATCTGCAGACCTTAACGGAGATCGCCGGCGAGAAAAGTTCGACCATTCTTTTTCCGCTACCGATGGACGTCATCGGACCGCTGGCCAAGCTACTCGATGACAAGGTCAGGTCTGCAGACTCCGCTTGAAACCCGTCTCCTTCCTGAGCGCAGCAGGCGTGTTCGTGCTGCACGCCAGCGTCCGCCTAACCGTGTCTGAGGCAGTGCAGGAGCACAGGCGAAACACTGGTAATATTACCACCCCCCGACAGTGCGGCGGTGTTTGCACTCGAAATCAAATCAGGTAAGCTCTGCAATGCACGTGGGCGTGGCGCGAAATAACAACAAGCTGCGAATCTGCCGCCATTTCCGCCTCTTTTTCTGTAGCAGGTGTACAACAACAATCGCGGGGGTAGTTATGAAAATGGACGACCATGTCACTGGCGCCGGCGAAAGCGCGAATATTGTATTGGGGTTTCGCATCAGTCGCGGGCTCTTCGCATTGTTGTTGATGCCCTTGTCGACGTTTGCCCAGAATGCCGAGGGGCCAGCGCTTGGCAACGTGCCGGGTCAGACCGAGTTGCATCAAGTGACGGGTGCCGCCGTACAAACCATATGTGGGCAGTTCATTGCGAATGGCACCAACGGCGCCCTCGAAGCCGACCTCTTCGCCCGATGCAGCGAGATGGTGCAAACAGCGAGGGCAGTCAACCCGGACGAGGCGGGTGAAGGCGCGACAGACAGCAGCCTGAGCATCACAGCAGAGCAGCTCAACGGCGCGCTGCAGAATGTGGCCACGGAAGAGGCGGCCACCACCGGCACTTTTGCCACAGAGACCTCCGCGGGCCAGGCCAAAAATGTCGCGAGCCGCCTGCAAGCGTTGCGCGGCGGGGCTGGCGGTTTTACCGCCGGCGGCCTGAACATCAACATCGACGGCATCGCCCTCACCAGCGAGTCGCTCGGGCTGGGCGACGGCTACGGCCAGGGCGGTGACTCCGCGCTCACCGGCCAACGCGTCGGTGCTTTTATCAACGGCAGCTTCAATACCGGCGACAAGGACGCCACGGCTCGTGAAGATGGTTTCGATTTTGACGGTATCAGTCTCACCGGGGGCGTGGATTACCGCTTCACCGAGTCATTCGTGCTCGGCGCAACAGTCGGCTACAACTCGCAGGAGGCGGATTTCGACACCACTGTTACGGTCGCCGGCGGCAGCGTTGAGGCCGATGGATTCAGCGTTTCGGGGTACGGTTTGTACTACTTCGAGAGATTTTATCTCACCGGCCTGGTCAACATCGGGACCAACGAAAACGATCTCACCCGAAGAATCATAATCCCTACTAACACCACGGGGGGCGCCGACCGCACTGCAACCGCCAGCACCGACAGCGATCAGCTTGGCATCAGTGTCAGCGGCGGTATCGACCTCGCACCGGGTAAGGTCACGATCGAACCTTTCGCCAGGGTGGAGTATCTCACCCTGGACATCGACGGCTACACCGAGAGCGGCGCCCAAGGCTTAGACCTTGCGGTCAACAGTCAAGAAGTCGATTCGCTGGTCGGCACATTCGGAGTCAATCTGGCCAATTCTTACAGCCGCGGTTTCGGTATCGTGGTCCCGCACGGACGCCTGGAGATCAACCATCAGTTCGATGATGACAGCAGGAACATTGTCGCGCGCTACGTCAATGACCCCCGTAACAATGAGTTTGTCGCCAAGACCGACCCCGGTGACGAGAACTACCTCACGCTGGGGCTCGGCGCCTCGGCGCTGTTCAAGGGTGGCACCCAGGCGTTTCTCGACTACGAAACCCTGCTCGGTCTGGAGGACATCACGGACCACCTGTTGACGCTCGGTATAAGGCACGAGTTTTAGCCAGCACAATCTCGCATCCGCTGAGAGACTTTTTCGACAGACTCTGAGCCGAGGCTACTCTACTATCCAGGGAAGGATAACGGGCAAAAGCGGCCCCGCCGCTCGCTTGCCGACCCATCGCGGCGTGAAGCGCGGTAAACTTGCGGCATGAGCCGTGCTTCCCCATGACTGCTAAATGGACGCGCAGATTGAAATACCCGGTTACCGGATAGAGTCCCTCGTTGGGAAGGGCGGGATGGCGCGTGTCTATCTGGCGGTGCAGGAATCGCTGGAGCGCAAGGTAGCGCTCAAGATCATGAGCTCCTCACTTGCCGCCGACCCCAAGTCCCGTGAGCGTTTCTTTAAAGAAGGCCGCAGCCTGGCGCAGGTGAGCAATCATCCGGATATCGTCACTATCTACGATATCGGCCAACACAAGAAGCGTTACTTCATGGCCATGGAGTTCATCGAGGGGCTCAACCTCAAGCAGCGCATGCGCAAGGAGGCCAAACTAAACCAGCCGCTCGCCGTCATCCGGCAGGTTGCCAGCGCGCTTGGCTACGCACACACGCGAGGGTTCATCCACCGCGACGTCAAGCCCGCCAATATCCTGTTCCGCGAAAACGGCGGCGCCGTGCTTACCGATTTCGGCATTGCCAAATCGCTCAACTCCAACACCCAACTTACGCAAGCAGGTTTTGCCGTCGGCACGCCGGAATACATGAGCCCGGAACAGGTGCTCGGGCAGAGTCTGGACGCGCGCAGCGACCTGTACAGCCTCGGCATTGTGCTGTACGAAATGCTGAGCCGTAAAAAGGCCTTCGCTGGCGAAGACGCTATCAGCACGGCGCTCGCGCACATCAACAGCCCGGTGCCAAAACTGCCAGGCGAGCAAACCACCTATCAGCCGCTGATCGAGCGCCTGCTGGCAAAAAAGGCGGACGAGCGCTTCGAAAGCGCCAACGAGCTCATCGATTACATCGACGACGTGTTCGGCGCTGCACGTGGCTCGACCACGCGGCCGGTAAAACGCAGGGCGCCCGGCAAGCGCAAGAAAAAGACGGCTACCACGACAACGGGCGCCGTACAGCAGACCGCCACCTGGAAATGGGGAGCGGGCGCCGTTGCCTCACTGGCGCTGGCGGTCGGCATCGGCGGCTTTGTGTATTTCGGCGAGGCCGGGAATTCTGCCCAGGAGAGCAATGATCCCGGCCCGACCCCGCCAGAGGCGGAGAATTTGTTGGAAATTGCCAAGTTGAACCTGGACCGTGGCGGTGTGTACTTGACGGAAAATCCCGTGAGCAACGCCTGCGACGCGTTCAGACAGGTGCTCCAGATGCATCCTGGTAACCGCGATGCCCTGGCAGGTATCAAGCAGATACAGGCACTGGGGGAAGACTGTCAGCCGCCATGACGCATGAACCTTTTCTGGCGCTGGCGCCACTCACTATTTTGGCCCTTGTGTCGGGTACATTTCGATAGCCGTTGCTGTCCGCCGGATGGAAGGTCAAAGCAGTTGTTTTGGTAATTTCCCACAGCAATTCGGTGTTTTCTTATGCTAGATTAGTCGGTCGAGGGCCGTAAAATGACGGACGGTGACGTCCTGTCAGGCCCGTCTGATTTCAACATGTGCACACTCTGAGGGACCTCGTTATGGCGCGCACACTTATTATTGCTTTGTTGGTGTTCGTTGTCGGATGCGCAACGAACCCCGCCTCGGTTCAGTCGACAGACAACCAGGCGCGGGATGCGAATGAGCTGCTGATTATCGACTGCCTGCTCCCCGGGCAGGTTCGCAAGCTCGGCACCAATGCCACTTATATTACGCCGCGGCGGCCGGTGAGGACGTCCTCCAGCGACTGCGAGATCAGGGGTGGCGAATACACGTCCTATGATCGCGCCAACTACGCCACGGCGCTCAAGATCTGGTTGCCGGTCGCGCAGGAAGGCGACGCCGCTGCCCAGACCTACGTCGGGGAAATCTATGAGAAGGGCCTCGGCCTGGAAGCCGACTACAATCTCGCCGCGCAGTGGTATCAGAAAGCGGCCGAGCAGGGTTACTCGCGCGCCATGATCAACCTCGGCTATTTGTATGAAGGCGGGCTTGGCGTCAACCGCGATCTCACCACGGCCATGAACTGGTATCGCAAGGCGTCCGGCCTCTCGGAAGGCAATCTCGAATTTGTCTCTTCGGTGGAAGTCGCACGCCGCGTCGCCGCCAAGCAGAAGACAACCGAGCTCACGCAAGAAGTAACAGACCTGCGTGGCGAAATCGGCGAGCTGCGTGCCTCGCTCGATGAGCGTCAAGGCGCGTTAAAGATTGCGCAACGCGACGCCGCCAGCGTGCGAAACCAGCTTGCCGCGAAGAAACGCGAGCTTGCCGCGCAGAAACAGACTGTTGCGGTGGTGACGCAACCCGACCCGAAAGCAGAGCTGGAGCTCAAGCGCAAGCTTGATCAGGCCAGCAAGGAGCAGCAGCGTCTGATCGCCAAACTCGCCGGCCAGCAGCTCGAGGCCGGCAGGCTACGTCAGGAGCTGGAGACGGCGCAGCAGCAGAGCGGCTCCACGAGCGACCAGCAAGCCGCGCTAATGCGCGAGCTCGAGCAGGCCCGGGCGCAGGAAGCCGCGCTGCGGCAAACCCTGGACGGCGCCAACAAGGATGTGAGTTCGTTACGCGTAAGGCTTTCGGAACAGAGCAATTCGGCCCAACAGCTACAGATCCAGTTGGCGGATGCCAAGCAGGAGCAGCAGCGTTTGACCAGCAGGCTGGCGGGCCAGCAGCTCGATTCCAGGCAAAAGCAGAAGGAGCTGGAGCTCACGCTCGAAGCGCGCAAGCAGGAAATCGAATCGCTGCAGAAGAGCCTCGCGTCGGCTGATGCGCAGGTCGCGAGCGCTGGTCAGGCCGGTGAGGAAGTCAAGGCCCTCGAGGCCGCGCTCAAGCAGCGTGAAGAAGAGGTCGCCAAGCAGCAGAACGAGCTCGCCCAGCTCCAGGCCCAGGCCGACGCCGCCGCCCAGGCGACCAGCGGCGGTCTCACCACGCAGCCGTTAGAACAATCGAGCTTTGCAGCCGTTATCGCTGCCGAGCCCGTCGGGCCGACCATCGAGATCATAGACCCTCCTTTAGCTGTCATGAGGGGAACGCCCAGCGTGCTGTTGCGCTCCGTATCAAAGGACATCGATATCATTGGCAAGGTTGATCCGGTTAGTGATGTGTTGTCGTTCCGTCTCAACGACAAGGCGGTGGATATCGACCAGAATGGTTTGTTTACAGCCAATGTGCCCTTGCAGAAGGCGGACACGCCGGTGCGGGTGGTCGCGGTCGACAAGACCGGCAACCGCTCTTCACTGGACTTCATGATCGTGCCCAAGGGCGTAGGGAAAGCCGCCGAGTCATCGTCTTCCGAGCCGACCGGCAATGTTGGCGCCGCAGTCGACTTCGGGAACTACCACGCGCTGGT
>JBPCXK010000750.1:0-4197 GCA_051008635.1 Gammaproteobacteria bacterium | reverse complement strand
GGCCTTGCGCAAATCGTCCGCCATCAACATCGGCGAGATGGAAACGTCCGTAGGCGTCCGTCTCGATCAACAGCCCCCTGACGGTCGCAACGCGCACGCCCGGCAACCCCGCCTCGGCAATGGCTTCGTTGGTCACCGTGACTACCAGTTCGCGGCCCGCGGCGGTCTGCTCGATACGGCGCTCGAGCGTGAGATCCTGTCCGGTCATACCCCGCGCCTTGAGCCCGCGATGCCGCGTGTGCAATTCGCTGCCCGCATCCAGTCGCATCCATGTGCCCTCGGCGGAGGTCAGCACGAGATCGCTCAACGGGGCGTCGCCGATGAGGACGCGTTCGACCACGGTGTGATCTTCGATATCATCGTAAGCACTGCTGCGCCCGGCAACGTCGCGCAAGGCAACCGGCGCCTTGAACATCTCGCTGCTCAGCGTCAGACCGGTAGCGCGTACCGGATCCTGATAGCCGTCACCATCACCGTCGCTGAAGACCGTCCCGATAATCGTGGTTTTCTCAAAGATCGGATCCTGTTCGATCGTCACAGTGGCCGTCGCCACGTTACCCACGAGCGTGCTACCGGACAGCGGCCGCGCGCGGTTGACGTAATCGCCCTGTGTGACGCCCGAGCCGATGCGGGCGAAATACGTGAGCCGGATACTTTCGTCGGCGGCGAAGTCGATGCCGTTAAACAACACCGGATCCGCGCCCGTGGGTGTAATGGGGACGGCAACATCATCAGCGTTACCGAGCTCGCCATCAGCGCCGGCGCGCTGAAGTTGCGCCGAATTCTCCACAAAACGGAAACCCGCCGGCAGGTCGTCTTCGAGCGTAATGTTACTCAACGCCGCGGGGGACGTGTTGTCGACGCGCACGGTGTAGATCACCTGCTCGCCGATGCTGGCGCGCGAGCGGTTCACTCTCTTGCCGAGCAGCAGCGGACCCCCGGCGTTCGGATCGAGCGAGATGTGATTGTTGACAATATCCGGATCGCCGGGCGCCAGCGCGAATGCAAGATAGTACGGTGTCGAGTCTGCCTGCGTTGGCACGGTGTTCTGCGCCTGCACTTCGCAAGGCGCGCCGGGATTGGCGTCCACCACGGTGCCGGCGACGGTACAGGCCGTGGCGTCCAGCGCGCCGCTTAGCGGCGGAACGACGGTCGACAATCGCTGTTCGAACCCCGGCGGAAAGGTCATGATCTCCAGACGATATTCGCTTTCAGCCACCGGGCAGGCCGGGGCGGCGCCCGCCAGCACGATGAACTGGTAGAACCCGTCACTGCCGGTGCTTTGCGGTTGCTGGTCCAGCAACAGGCACGCTGCCGGCAACGGCGTACCGCCGGTGTCGGTGAGTTGCACCTGCACACCCGCCGCGCGCTGACGAGTCGTCGAATCGTAGAACAGACCTTGCGGGTCGAGTGGCAAATTAACGACGGCCGCGCCCCCGGGCGGCAGGATGACATTGTCGACCCGCTGCCAGACGACATTGGTCTCCGGGTGACGGAAGCGCACCGAGTAGCTGCCTGCCGGCAACCCGGCTTGATAGTTGCCACCGGCATCGGTGGTCGCCGTGGCAACGACGTTGCCTTGACTGTCGACAGCCTCGACGATCCATCCGACCAGCGTTCGCTCATCGCCGTCGAGCAGATCGTTGTGATTGTCATCCAGGAACACGGTACCGCTCAAAGTCGCCGCTTGTGCGATGTCGCGGTAATCGACATCACCACCGGGGGCGTTCACGTCCGCATCATCATCCGGTAAGTCTGTTGCCGGCGCCGTGATGTCGTCGTTCGGATTGTTCAGCGCCGGACCCGCGACCCGGTCGAACCCGTCATCGAGACCATCGTTGTCGGTGTCGGCGCCGGCCGGCGTGCCTCGCCCGCCCTCGGTGACGTCGGCCAGCGCATCGTTGTCCGAATCGAGGTCGACATAATCCGCGGTATCGGTGTTGTCGGTGTTCTGCGGTGCGGTACCCGCACTCACCACCGGATCTACATTGGTATCGGCGGCGTCGTAGACGTTGTCCACACCGTCATCGTCGTCATCCAGGCCGCTCGGCGGCTGATACCCCACCGTGGGCTGGCTCTCGATGTTGTCCGGGATACCGTCATCGTCCGCGTCGATATCGACGTAGTTCGGCCCACCGCCGCCATCCGTGTTCGGCAGTGGCGCGTTACTGCCACCCGAATTGGTAAACGCGCTCGGCGGGCCACGCGCGATCGTATCGTAGTTGTCGTCCAGGCCGTCGCCGTCGGCATCGCTACCCGAGGGCAGTATGTCGGCCACACCATCACCGTTGGCGTCATGGCCTTCGACCAGATCCGTGATGCCGTCGTTGTCCGCGTCTATGTCCAGGTAATCCGGGACGGTGTCGCCATCGGTATCTACCGGCGTGACGCCCGGGCCGAAGGCGTTGTCAAGGCCGTCGCCGTTGCCGTCCTGGCCAGACGGCGCTGTAGTGAGCACACCGCCCTGGGCTTCGATCAGGTCCGGTATGCCGTCGTTGTCGGCGTCGATATCGAAATGATTCGGCACCCCATCGCCGTCGCGGTCGAAGCGGTCGTCGATGCCGTCGTTGTTCGCATCCACAAAACCGGGCGCGTCCGGATCACGAAAATTCGGCGCGCCATCACCATCGGCATCGGCGTCGGTGTCCAGCCC
This sequence comes from Gammaproteobacteria bacterium, assembly GCA_051008635.1. Classification (GTDB taxonomy): domain Bacteria; phylum Pseudomonadota; class Gammaproteobacteria; order JBPCXK01; family JBPCXK01; genus JBPCXK01. The sequence goes on along the minus strand of JBPCXK010000750.1, from coordinate 1,544 downwards.
GCCGCTTTCGACCGCGTCCAGAATGCCGTCGTTGTCATCATCTACATCGACGTTGTCCGCAATGCCGTCTCCGTCGTTATCGTCGGGCGGCGTTGTGCTTTCGACATAAACGCCCTCGCCACCGCCGTAGTAGTCGCCACCTGCCGACGCATCGACCGTGTCGAGCGGGACGTTGCTGAGCCCCAGCAGATCGTTCGCGGCACTGACATCAGTGGGAAACATGGAATAACCGAAAAAGGTTTGCCCGACGCCAATACCGAGTTCCCGAAAGGTATAACACTGGGAGCGGATTTCCTGACCGGCTACTTGGTCATAAGGGAAGATCGGCGCGTCGGTGTCGGGGTCGCTGCGCAACCTTACTACGGTCGGGCTCAGCCCTGACGGCCCGTAAACCCCGCTTGCCGTCAACGGACCGTAGCTGGTCGGGCTGCCTGCCGCGTCGATAGACAGAATCGCCGCGACCTGGTGGGGGTTGTTGCCTCCGCGCTCACTGACAAGAAAACAACGGCTGTCGAGATCCGCGTCAGCCGGCGCGGCAGGCACGCCGGCCGTCCACACCCAATCCATGCGCTCGATGTTGTTTTGCGTATTGTCGAAGACGTTTTCGACACCCTTGTTGATGATCAGGTTGCTGCCTATCACGTCCTCCATAACGGTGACGACTGAGGGCTGGATCTGCACGTTGCTGCCGCTGACTGAGCCGGCGTAAAAGACTTGCTGGCGTGTGCTGGTGACTGCGGTATTGGTCCCGGTGGCGTTAGTTGAGACGCGACTGATCATCACGAGGTCGGCGCGCTCGCGTGGCACGAAGGTCTGCCCGCCCACGATCACCGCGCGCACGATGGCGTTGTTCTGCGCCCCACTGTTGAAAGTGATGCTGAAGTCGGTGCCGGGAGGGAAGCCCTGGCTGGCGTCATCGCCCCGCGCCGTGTAATCGCCGGACGTATCGTTCAGGTTATCGAAATCGGCTATGAGGTCGGTGACGGAAACGGCGTGGACTGTGGACGGGGTTTGCCAGACGAACAAACCGAAAAACAACACAACAGCTATGCAACCCCCACGCCAACGCGGACTCTCCGCGCGGCAGCCGCTAAGCCTCATATTCGCGGGACCCTTGTCAAATGGGCCTTAACCAGCCGCCAGCGACTAAACTGAAGCGTGCCCTGCGCTTCATCTACGGCGAGCGGTATCGACTCCATGCCGATTCTTGAGCCTTCCAGGGTTGGCAAAAACTCCTCCCCAGGGGTGTAAGCTTCCTATTTACACCCGCAACGCACGATAGCTGCTATTTACACAGACAATCAATAGCTGGTCAATGGTTGTCTGTACAGTTGGTCCAAGGTGGCAGACCGAGTTTGACCCAAACCAGATGCTACTGCGCGCCAATCTCGTTTTGCAGTGTTTACGTGATAGCGTTGAGACATCGAAAAAAGGCCGCCAGCTCACTGGCGGCCTTTCGTCTGGAATAACTTAGCAGGCTATTTTGTGTCGCCCGAGAAAACACGTTTCTCAATGATACCGTGGACGCCCCAGTTGCCATCTAC
>JBPCXK010000749.1:0-5188 GCA_051008635.1 Gammaproteobacteria bacterium | reverse complement strand
CCGTCCGGGTGTCTTGTATCTCTTTCTCAACGACAATTAATGCGCGCAAATCGTCGATGATGGCGGGCCTCGGGATCCGTCTACAAATGCGGGTGAGCTGCTCTCTCAACTCCAGCAGTGCAACGAGTTGCTTGGGATCGAAAGCGCCTCGACGCCGTGGGAGTGTGGCACTCTGCTTTGCCCAGACGGTACGGTGCCAGGGAAGAGTCCACGCACTGGCATGTGCGCGTGCGTTGGTCAATCGTATTCGCTACCGCCACCACAGAACGCGTGCCCTTGTTGTCAAACGGTTGAATGCGCAGAAGAGGGAACAGCATGCGTATGCGGGGAAAATCCATGGTCATGCAGCTGCGAAGGCGCATCAATTGATATCAACACCCATTTCGACATAGCTTGCCCTCCGTCCACCCCCGGACCCGGGCCAACCGAGGTGAGCGGTCTCATTAGGCCTCAAACTATAGGGTCCATCGATCCAATAGATCGTTCCCTATGTGAGTAAAGTAGCCGCTCGGCCCAATTACGGAAAAGGGCGTTTATTCGATCTATCAGGTAGAGCCGCACGGCCGACTGTCCGCTTTCTCTGATCTTCGAAGAGGATCGTATGATGAGCCGACCAACCGGTTGTGGCCGATCAGAGCCGGTCACGACTCCAAAAATGGCTGCTGACCAATGGCTGCTAACGGCGTAACCGCCTCGCTCTGATCCCCGGCTGAGTGGAGTATAAGAAAAATAAGCGAGTCAGGTTCACCCGCGGTTTGGGCACCAAGGCGGCGAGTCTGGCGATGAAGTCCAAGGGCCATGGGCGTTGGGCTTTGTCGCAGGCTCCTCAGCCCAACCTACGGTGATGTCGCAGGATCTGCGCGCTCTTCGTAGGTTGGGCTAAGCGTCGGCGCAGTCCAACGCGGAGTAAATGAGCCATGGGGGCGTTGGGCTTCGTCGCGGGCTCCTCAGCCCAACCTACGGGGTGGCTGAAGAGGGCGCCGCAAAAGCCGATGATGTTAGTCGAGGATGGCGACGCCGTCCAAAACACTACCGTCATACCGGAAACCGCGTAGCGGTTATCCGGTATCCAGCAACGGCGGCGTGGATGTGTTGATCCCGAGACCTGGATCTCGGATAAACGCTAATCGCATTTTCCGGGAAGACGTCTGACCCCCGGCTTCTTGATGCTCTACGGTCTGCGAGGCATGTATACGCAAGAGACCCCACACGCCTGTTTATCCACCTCACCCGATGCATTAATAAAAGTATCAAAAATCGCCATTAGATTGAAAAATATGTAAAATAAATGAACTAATGTAAATAATGCCGACTCCTGGGCGACAACAAATGGCCGGCCCGGATGGCGTCGCGTGCAGTTAGCAAAAGAACGCCCAGGCCGGTGTCAAGGGGATACAGCATCCAGCCGTGGAAGTAATCGGAAACCTTTGGCGAGGCCGCGCGCGAATCTGCGCCAGCGGCTTTTCTGCGCTCGATCGCTTCGTCACGCTACCAATATTGTCGAGAACCGGTAGGTCATCGCAAATGGTGCGTGCAACGCAGGCTGCGTTTGGTGATTCTTCCAGTAGGGTGCGTTCCACGCACCATGCGAAAGTCGGGAGCAGTCAATCCCGATCAATCCGCAGCCTGCTGCCGACACTCGCCCTGCTGCTCGGTCTCGCCCCCACCGCATTCGCCCAGGCGCCCGGCGGCGTAGTCGGCGCCGAGCTATGGCTGAAGGCGAACGATAACGGCGGCGTGACCACCGATGGCGCCACCGTCACCACCTGGAGTGACCAGTCCGGCAACGCCAACAACGCCACCGCTGCGGCCGGCCGTGAACCCACCTTCTTCTCGACCACCGCAGCCAACCTGGCGAACTTTAACCCGACGCTGGCGTTCGATGGCGTCAACGACGGCGATGTTCTCACCAACACCACACTGCCCGTCGGCCCCACGGGGTCGATCTTCGTTGTGGCCTTCGAGCAGGCTCAGGCAACGCCGAGTGTTGCCACGACCCGGCGGCCCATGTTCGCTACTGACGGCGACTTTTTCACGTTCAATTCACAAGGTCGGCAGATCGCCCTGGGAGCCAACAATGTCGGGGACCGGTGCAATACATCGCTCTTGGCTCGGTCGACCCCACAGACACTCGCCCGTACGACAATAACTATCACCTGTACGGCCTGATCGAGAGCGCCACCACAGTCAATCTGCTGAACAATGGTACGAGCGTGGGCGCGGTGCCGGCGACTGGCGGTACCCCGACCAACGGTTACGACGTGGGCGGTCATGTCCAACCGAGTTCGCCAACCAGCGGCTCTGGCACCGAGGCCCGCTACTCCGGGCGCATCGCGGAAGTCATCTACTACGGCACTGCCGTGACGGCCGGCACCGACCGCGAGCAGATCGAGTCGTATCTGGCAATGAAATACGGCATTACGCTGCCCAACGATTACCTTTCCTCCACCGCCGCCAGCATCTATTCCGTCGGAGCCGGTTTCGACAACGACATCGCGGCAATCGCCCAGGACAACGGGTCTGCGCTGGTCCAGCCACGCTCACGCAGCATCAACACGGACAGCATCGTCACGGCCGGGAATCCGACCGGGCTGGACGATGGCGACTTTCTGTTCTGGGCGAACGACGACGGCGCCGCCGCCTGGACGCCGACCGACGCGCCGGCCAACTTCGAGATTCTCAGCCGCCGCTGGCGGTTTCAGTCGACCGCCGGCGACGTGACCACCTTCGACATCGATTTCGACGTGGATGACGCCGAATTCGATGTGCCGCCCTTGACGGTCGGTACTACGTATTACCTAGTCCTGGACACCAACGAAGACGGTAATTTCAGCGACGAGACGCCGGTCGCGATGACCGACCAGGGCAGTGGCGTGTGGCAGGCCGCGGGCCAGGACGGCAACATCAACTTGCGGCAGTTCACCCTCGCGACAGAAGCTACGCCGCCGGTAGCGCCGGGCGGCGTCGCGGGCAACCTCCAGCTCTGGCTGCGCGCCGATACGGGTGTGATGGGCGGCGCTACCGTCACCCAATGGGACGATCAGAGCGGACAAGGAAATGATGCGACCACTTCTTCTGCCTCTTTTCCGGCGTTGATAGCCGGCATATTGAATTTCAATCCTGGCATTGAGTTAGAACAAACGAATAGTGAATACCTCACTTCTGGAAACAGTGTGGTTCCTTTAGGCGACGCCAACTTCACCATTTTCGTAGCAGGTTCCGCCCGATCTATGTCTGATGGTGCTCTTGTTGACCAAAGACCACCGGTTAGGGGTCCTACGAACGGTATTAGACTCGTTCACGTTCGTAGCGGCATTTTAGCTCTCAATACTGGTAGCGCTGGCCCTGCCACAGGATCATACCAAGTGGATGAACCATTCCTGCTTGCCGGAGATTATGCAGGCGGCGGTCCAGGTGAGGAAGTCTACTTCAATGGTGTGCCGGGTATTAGCCCTACCTTGATAACCTCAAGGGCAGGGGGAGCAGCAGACTTTTTGATAGGTGCAAGGAATATTTTCGGGACGATAGGAACGTTTGCCGACTTCAATGCCGGTGAGGTTATTGTCTATTCCGATAGATTGTCAGACACGAATCGCAATTCGGTCGATACCTACCTGGCGGTGAAGTACGGCATCACCCTGGGGCACGATTATCTGGACAGCAACGGCGCGGCGATCTTCGACCTGGCGGCGGCCGGTATCTACATCAACGATATCGCCGGCCTCGGCCGGGACGACGCCAGCACGCTGGATCAGCGCATCAGCCGCAGCAGCAACGAAGGCACGACCGCCGGCGCGGCGGACACCGCTGATCCGATCCTGACCGTTTCAACGGACACGGACTTCACCTCGGCCAACCCGGGTACCCGTCCGGCGCTGACCGACGGCCAGTACCTGGTCTGGGGCCACAACGGTGTGGCCAACAACGTGGTGAACACCTTCACGGTAGCCAGCATCCCGTACGAGACGTTGGGCCGGATCTGGCGCTACACCGACACCGATGGCGTGGGTACGGTGAATATTCAGTTTGACGTCACCGGGCTGACGTTCAACAACACCTTGCCGGTGCTGATCGAGGACAACGACGGCAACCTGGGCGTGGGTTCGACCGTCAATCCCGCAGCGGCGGTGGTGGGGGCCAACACGATCTCGTTCGCCGCGGATCTGGCGGACAACACCAGCGGTTTCTTCACCCTGGCGCTGCAGGAACCGCCGGAAGTGGCGTTCGCCCTTGGGGCGAGCACCGTGGCCGAGGCGGTGGGTACCGCCACGGTGCAGGCGGCACTGACGTACCCGAGCAACCTGAACGTGACGCTGCCGTACACCTTCAATGCGGCCAGCACCGCCGCGGGCGTGGGCGTGGACGCGGACTATACCGACACGACAGTGGGTAGCGTGACGATCACCGCCGGTGCAGGCAGCGCGGACGTTCAGCTCGCGATCACCAGCGACACCCTGTTGGAAGACGATGAGACGGTGATCATCGATCTGGGCGCGGCCACCAACGCGGTCAACGCGACGACCAACCAGCAGCACGCGCTGACGATCACCGACGACGACACCGATACTGCCAATCCGGGCACGCTGATCGATGCGCCGGACAACGCTGGCACCACCGACGGCGACACCGGCACGGTGCGGGTTACGCTGGTAGACACCAACGGCAACCCGGTGGTGCCGGGCGTGAACGTGACGTTCGCGGTGGCGAGCGGCAGCGCGACGCTGCTAACGGCGAGCGGCGTGACGGACGTGGCGGGTCAGTACAGCACGAGCACCGGCAACAGTGTGGCGGAGACGGCGACCTACAGGGTGCGGTTCGACAGCGACGGCGATGCCAGGCCGGACACGCTGGTAGCGAACGGCAGCCCGGCGAGCGTGGTGTTCAGCGCAGGCGCGGCGGATGCAGCGACGTCGACGATCACGGCGAACCCGACGTCGATTGTGGCCAGCGGCACGAGCACCTCCACGATCACGGTGCAGCTCGTTGACGCGAGCAGCAACAACTTGACCACCGGCGGCGATACGGTTGTCATCACCGCTGACGTCGGCACGATCAGTGGGGTCACTGACAACGGCGACGGTACTTACACTGCAACGCTGACGTCCGCGACGACGGCCGGAACCGCCACGGTGAGCGCGACGGTGAACACTGTGACGTTGGCGGCGACCGCTACGATGGACTTCTTCAC
>JBPCXK010000748.1:0-2592 GCA_051008635.1 Gammaproteobacteria bacterium | reverse complement strand
GACCAGACTTGAACCGTACCCCATATCCGTCATAACTGCCATAGTGACCTTCATGGGAGCGCATGACGGTGTCATTCCGTGGCACAATGACGGCGTGCCGTCTCCGAGTTGATCCCGTTACAACTGGACGGCGTGGAAGGTGGTGAGCTCACGGTCTATCGTGGCCACTATGAGGACGGCACCACTCGACTTGAACGGGGTGAGGAGTTACCGTGGGATCGTCAGCTCCGTATCTCACATGCCCCCGGTTACAGCACCATGGGCCAATACATGCGATTGCTGCATCGCGTTAGCCCAATCCGCTCGGGTACAAGGGTGACTTTGAATCTCAATCTGCGTTCAGCCACCAGGCCGTACATCGATGACAACTCTCTGTGCTACCTGGCCGCTGACAATCCGGATCTCGGCTTCATCTCCGAGATGGTCAAGGACTTACGTACGAGACAGCTACCGACCTACATGCACCATGCTGCCAATCAATAGCTTGCTCCTGTGTGTGGACTGACAGCTTTGTGGGGTAGTGAGGATGCCGCATTCGCAGAGCAGGTGCTCGAACGGATGCTTCATCGCGGGCCGGACGGCCGCGGCGTTCGCGTTTGCCCGGCGGCAAAAGCCGTGCTGGGTCATCAACGGCTGGCCATCATGGATCCCGCTGGCGGTGGGCAACCCATTGGGGGTTGCGAGCGCACCGGTTTAGTCGTTCACAACGGCGAGATCTACAACGATCCCGCCTTGCGGGAACGTCTGGGCCCGGCGGTGTGTTTTCGAACTCGAAGCGACAGTGAATCGATCTTGCATGCCGTGCGACACTGGGGTCCCGAGGCCGTCGCCGCACTGGACGGGATGTTCGCTTTCATCGCCATCGTCGATGGCGTACTGATCGCCGGGCGTGATCCGCTCGGGATCAAACCGTTGTACATGGGCGAGCGCAGTGGCAACCTCGTGTTTGCTTCTGAAATCAAGGCGCTGGACGGGGTAGCGAGTCACATCAGCGAGTTTCCGCCTGGCACGTTGTTTTGTTCCGACAGCGGTTTCACACGTTACTACACGCTCCCGGCCTCGCCGCCGGACCCATGGACCGACGCGGACGCATGCCTTGCCTTGCGCGAAACCTTGACCAGGGCGGTGGCCAAGCGCTTGCGTAGTGACGTGCCGGTTGGCGCGTTTCTCTCCGGAGGTATCGACTCGAGCATTATCGCCGCGATCGCGCGAACTCAGCTCGATGAGCTGCACACGTTTTCGGTGGGCGTGGCCGGCAGCCCTGATCTGGCCGCGGCGCGTCGCGTTGCGACGCACCTGAACACGATTCACCACGAGTACATCATCACCAAAGCGGACATTCAGGGTGCGCTCGCCAAGGTCATCTATTACCTCGAGTCCTATGATCAAGACCTGGTTCCCAACGCCTTACCTTGTTACTTCGTATCACGCCTGGCGGCGGACCATGTGAAAGTTGTGTTGACCGGCGAGGGTGCAGACGAGTTGTTCGCGGGCTACGACTACCACGGGAGCTACACGGACGACGAGGCTTTGCACGAGGAGCTGCGCCGGACGCTGGCGATGATGCACAACATCAACCTGCAACGCGTCGACCGCATGACCATGGCGGCCGGGATTGAGGGCAGGGTACCGTTTCTGGACACGGAGATGATCGAACTCGGCCTAGATATTCCGATGCGCCTGAAGATACATCAATCCGGCAGCGCACGAGTACAGAAGTGGATCCTCAGGAAAGCATTCGAGGATCTTCTTCCAGGCGATATTGTTTGGCGCGAGAAGTCTCAATTCACCCATGGCAGCGGCGTGGCGGATCTTCTCAAGCCAGAGCCGCACGATTGCGGCAGCCCGGAACTACTTCGCTCAGAGCCTCACCTGCGCTCCAGTGAGGAAGCTTGTTATTTCGAGCATTTCGCGCGCGCATTTCACGATACGACTGCGGCGTCGCGACTCGTGGGCCGCTGGGCCGCCAATCGTGTTGGAACTGGCGGCGATCACCACACGCGCGCCGCCTGACACTCGACGAACTTCATTATCTCTTTCGATGTATGCCCGCAAAGCCAACTTCGACGATGTCTACAACCGTCAGGATCCGCGCGCGTATTTCGCGGCCTTGCACCCGCTCGACTACGCCGTGCCCCACTACGCACAGCCGGTCATCCGCAATTGCGTCGGCCGGATTGCGCATTTGCGCGGCATCGCCCGGCCGGTAGTACTCGATCTATGCGCCGGATACGGTATTAATGGCGCACTGCTAAACCACGTACTGACGCTTGAGAAGCTGTACGCACACTACGTGGGCTCATCAACAAGGGATCTGTCTGCGGAGGAGCTGCTGGCATACGATCAATTCTTCTATCGCTGTTTCCGCAGACGGGACTCGTGTGCTGCGGTCATCGGTTTGGACATCGCGGCCGAGGCAATTGCATATGCCCAGGGTGCGGGGCTGGTTGATCACGGCGTGGTATGCGATCTGGAGCGAACAGATCCGGATGTGAAAACCCGACAACTACTGGGGGCCGCTGATTTGATCACGGTCACCGGCGGCATCAGTTATATCGGCGACCATTCTTTGCGCAGGCTGTTGAGCTATTT
>JBPCXK010000747.1:0-4118 GCA_051008635.1 Gammaproteobacteria bacterium | reverse complement strand
GTCTGGTGATGGCCGACATCCGCCATGACTTCGTGAGGACGAAGATCACGCGTGGCGATGACGTTACTGCGGAAGTCCTCGCCCCGTTGTATGCACAACTCGAGGACGAAGCGAAGGCGGCGCTGCTGCGCGACGGTGTTATAGAAGAACACCGCCACCTCGAACGCGGCGCAGACTTGCGCTATGTCGGACAAGCCTATGAAGTGAGTGTCCCGGTTCCCGACGGGGAACTAAGCGCCGAATCCATCGAGGCGATCGTCGAGCGTTTTCATGAGCTGCATATGCAGCTCTATGCGCACAACCAGCCGGAAAAACCGCTGGAGTTCGTAAGTGGCCGCGTGGCGGCAATCGGCAAATTGTCCGCCCCGTCCATTCGCTTGCAGGACAAGAATCATCGACGTGCAGAACCAAAGGAGCAACGTGATGTGTACTTCGATGAAACAAGCGATTACGTCAACACCGCGGTGTACGACCGTCGCGAGCTTACGCCGGGAAGTGAGTTACGAGGCCCTGCGATCGTCGAGCAAGTGGATACGACCGTGCTGATTCATCCCGGTCAGCAGGCAGGGGTCGATGAACGAAGTAATCTGTTGATCTCGACGGGGGGTTGATGAGAGTCGATCCCGTTACGTTTGAGGTGGTCAACAGTGCGCTGGTCGGTGTCGCAGAGCAGATGGCGGCTACGATCCTGCGTACGTCGTACTCCACCGTCATTCGCGAGATGCTGGACTATTCCACGGCGGTGTTTGATCTCGACGGCCGCATCATTGCGCAGTCGTGCCGCATACCGATTCACCTGAACTCCATGTCGAGGTCGCTGCAGACGATCCTGGACGAGGCTTTCCCTGTCGAAACGTGGAAGGCCGGCGACATTATCGTCACCAACGATCCCTACAAAGGCGGACAACATTTGCCGGACGTGCAAACGTTTCTGCCCGTGTTCGCAGGCCAGGAGCTGGTGGCCATATGTGGGACCTTGGGTCATCACCTGGACATCGGCGGCATGCGCCCGGGCAGTTACGCCGGCGATGCGACAGAGATCTATCAGGAGGGCTTACGGATTCCCGCGATCAAGCTTTTCGAGGAAGGCCAGCTCAACGAGCGTTTGTTCGCCGTGATTGAAGCGAACATTCGCCAACCCGAGACCACTATCGGGGATCTGCGCGCGCAAACGGCCGCGCTGGAGATAGGCCGCGACGGCGTGCTCGAGCTCGTCGAACGCTACGGCGTCGAAACCTTGAGGGCCTGCATGACGGAAGCCACGGAAGCATCGGAGGCGAGGCTGCGCGAAAAGCTGAAAGAGCTGCCGTCCGGCACCTTCGAGGCGACGTACTATGTGGACGACGACGGCGTCGAAGATGACCCGATCAAAATCGTGACCAAAGTCATCATCGGCGAGGACGACATTCACATCGATCTGACGGGCACGGACAAGCAACGCAAGTCACCCATCAACGCCACCATCTCTTCCTGCGAGTCGGCTGTCTATTTCGCCATCCTGGCGATTCTGGACCCTTCGATTCCGGCCAATTACGGCGTCTACCGGCCGATCAAAATCACGGCGCCCGAAGGCACGGTCGTCAACGCCATGCCGCCGGCGCCCGTCGTCGGTCGCAACGCCATTACCCATACCATCGTCAATGCGCTGATGATGGCGCTCGCCAACGTTGTCCCCGAACGCGTCACGGCGGCCTATTACGGCATGTCGAACGTGTACATTCTCGCAGGCGACAGCGGCAAGGACCGTCGGGGGTGGATCTTTTTCGATATCGAGGTAGGCGGTGGCGGCGGCCGCAGCGAAAAAGACGGGCTCGACTGCTACTCGCAAGGCATTCATAACCTGGCCAATACGCCTATCGAAATGGTCGAGGCGACTTATCCGCTGCGATTTACCCGCTACGAGTTCATTCCGGACACGGGCGGCGCCGGCAAACACCGCGGCGGCCTGGGCGTGCGCCGCGACATCGAGTTTATCGATGAGAGCGGATCTCTCAACACGCAATTCGACAAGTTCAAGATTGCGCCCTTCGGCCTGTTCGGCGGCAGGGACGGGGCGACGGGCAAATTGTTACTGAATCCAGGCGGATCCGATGAGCACAGCCTCGCATCCAAAACCGTGGAGCGCAAGCTCGCAAACGGCGACATCATCAGCATGTGGACCCAGGGCGGCGGCGGCTATGGTCCCGTCGAAGAGCGCGATCCGGCGAAGATCGAAGCCGATCTGCGCGAAGGCAAGATAACGCTGGAAAAGGCGCGAGCAGACTACGGCTACACGAAGTAATCCATGAAAATCACAGCCATCGAACCCATTGTCATCAGACTCCCCAACCGCTCTTCGTATACCTGGCGGTCGCTGCAGGTGCCCATTGGACACTATGTGATACTCAGGATAAGCACGGACGACGGCATTACCGGACTCGGCGAGGCGCCGGCGATCATGAGCTGGGGCGGAGAGCACGGGAGGTATTTCGGCGAAGACCCCGGCGTCATTTGTCACCTTCTCGACCAGTACATCGAGCCCATGCTCATCGGCGAAGACCCGAAAGCGGTGAAATCGATCTTTGCCCGCATGCACGCGCAGGTACGCGGGTACCCGTACACCAAAGCCATGATCGAAAGCGCATTGCTCGACATTGTCGGCAAAAGCGCGGGTGTCCCGGTGTATCAGCTACTCGGCGGCGCAGCCCGCAACGAGGTCGAGCTGTGCCACAGCGTGGGCGTGGCAGCGCCAAAAGACGCGGCTAAAGAAGCGGCCCAGGTCGCCGCGGACGGTATTCGCTGGATGCAGATCAAGGTGCCCGGTGTGCCAGAAGACGATCTGGCCGTCGTGAAGGAGATACGTCGCGCAGTAGGCGATGACATCAACATCTTTCCCGACATCAATCGCGGTTACAAAAATGCAAAGAGCGCGATCAACAGCATCAAGGCCATGCAGGGTGACGCAAATATTTGCGGATGCGAGCAACCGGTCGAAGGCATCGACACCATGGCAAGAATCACGCAAGCCGTGGAGGTGCCGATCATCGTGGACGAGGGATGCTGGTCACCACAGGACGCCATGCAAGTCGTGCGGAAAAACTCAGCGGACATCATCTCGATTTACTTCACCAAGGCCGGCGGGCTGCTGCCGTCCATTGACATCGGTGGTATAGCGGCCGGGGCGGGGCTGCCTGTAAACGTCAACGGCTCTCTGGAAGCCGGTGTCGGTAACGCAGCCAACCTGCACTTGTCGGCTGCCCTGGGCGGTGAAGTACTGCCGGGCGTCATCACCGTGAGCACGCTCGAAGGGCGCGAACAGACCAAAGTGGGCGGCGTTTTCTACACCGATGACATCATTACCGAGCCCTTCGAATACAAGGACGGCTACCTCAAAGTGCCGGATGGCCCCGGCCTCGGCGTGGAGCTCGACGAGGACAAGATAGAAAAGTACCGGGTCAACCGAAGCAATTGACGCAAGCGATCGGCGGAGGATGAGCAAGATGTCAGCAGGTATAGGGGTGAGCTGCGGCGGCGATTATTGGGACCCCGATCAGATCCGGGCTGTGGAGGAACTGGGGTTCGACTCTTTCTGGACAGGAGAGCATATCGTTTACCACCGCCCCATTCTGGAGGCCGTCACCACGCTTACCTACGCGGCGACGCTGACATCGCGTATCAACATTGGCCCGGCCACGCTGCTGCTGCCGCTGCGCCATCCCACCATGGTGGCCAAGCAATTCTCCTGCATGGATGTGCTTTCGAATGGCCGCGTCATATTGACCGTCGGCGTGGGTGGGGACTATCCGCGGGAGTTTGCAGGTTGTGATGTCCCGATCAAGGAGCGCGGCCGGCGGGCCACGGAAGCGATCGAGATCATGCGCAAGTACTGGAAAGGCGAACGCTTCGATTACGACGGGAAAATCTTTCACCTCGAAGACGTGGACATGTTGCCGAGGCCGGTCCAGCCCAACGGCATTCCCATCTGGGTTTCCGGGCGGCAGGAGGGGCCCATGAAACGCGCCGCCACGCTGGGCGACGGTTGGCACCCTTACATGTACACACCTAAACGATGCAATGAATCGTTTCATCGCGTCAGGGAGCTTGCCGAAGAAGCGGGCAGAACCCTGCCGGCAGACTAC
>JBPCXK010000746.1:0-3158 GCA_051008635.1 Gammaproteobacteria bacterium | reverse complement strand
CACAACGCTTGCCCGCCGTGTCTTCGTTCCGGCCTCGGAAACGTCTCGGATTCGCGGAGCGGGCGCCGCGGCGGTCGATGATTGAGGCCGGAGCCGCCCGGTCAATGCCACTGGCGTGCCAGATTTGGCTCACTGACGCGGAATCGATACAACCGTCTGTCGGAAGTACCGGTAAGCGGCTGAAAACACTCGGGGACAATGTTGGCACGATTTCCGCTTTACCTTAAGAGCAAAGAAGTCACCTGTGCAAACGTGGGTGGCTTCTTTCTTTGCTCCTCCAGAGCCTGCATCGGGGCGGAATTTTTCCGCCCCTCTTTTTGGGCGGGATTCCGGGCGAAAGAGCCTGAACCGAAGTCCTCTGGCTTCCTTCGTTGGAAAAGGGGTGGTGTGCTCCTCGTCAACAGCGTGTTGTTGTAGACTGGGCGGTGTGCGCCGGACCCTGCAATTTCACGGGGAATAACATGATCACGGTGTTCTCTGAAGACCACCACCTGCAGATCGACGGACAGCTCGCGCCGCCGTTCGAGAATCCGAAACGCCTGAACGCCGGTGGCGCCATGATTTGGGCGGGGCAGTGATACTCGAAGGTTCCTGTCACTGCGGGGCGGTTCGATTCACGCTGCGCTCTTCGCACCCCTATCCGTTCAATCTTTGTTATTGCTCGATCTGTCGCAAGACCGCGGGCAGCGGCGGTTACGGGATCAATCTCAGCGGTGATCACGAAACGCTCGGGATACAGGGCAACAACCGCATTCGCATCTACCAGGCGAAAATCAATGGGGAGAAGAGCCCAGCACAGCGTAACTTCTGCGGCGATTGCGGCGCCGCTCTGTGGGTGTGGGATCCGCGTTGGCCCGAGCTCGTGCATCCGTTTGCCTCGGCAATCGACACCGAGTTGCCGGTGCCGCCGGAGCGCACACATCTCATGCTCGGATCGAAGGCGCCGTGGGTCGAGTTGCGAATCGACGCGCACGACAAACGCTTCGCTGAGTATCCGCAGGAATCGATTGCCGATTGGCACGAGCGTTTGGGTCTCGTAAGTGACGACTGACGACGCCCGCGTGCTGGATCCAACAAAGCGCTTCACCGAACGCGCTGAAGACTACCGCAAGTACCGGCCGTCTTATCCGCCGGAGGTTGTCGATCTGCTCGCGCGCGAATGCGGTTTCGACGCTGATTCGGTCGTAGCCGATATCGGGTCCGGCACCGGCATCCTCTGCGGCTTGATGCTGGAGCGCGGTTGCACGGTTTATGGCGTTGAACCCAACGCCGCGATGCGCGCGGCGGCGGAGCAGGCTTTCTCCGGCAATCATCGGTTCGCCAGCGTCGATGGCGCCGCCGAGGCGACGGGTCTGGATGCAGAGTCTTGCGACATCGTTACTTCCTCGCAGGCCTTTCACTGGTTCGACCGGCCGCTGGCGCGTCGGGAATTCAAACGCATTCTGCAAGGTCATGGCTGGGTCGTGCTCATCTGGAATGACCGCAGAACCGATACGCAGTTTCTTGCTCGTTACGAGCAGTTGTTGTTGCGTTACTGCGCTGACTACAGCAAGGTGAATCACCGTAACGTCGACACGGGCGTCGTGGGTGAGTTTTTCGACGGCGATTGTCGCGCCGAAAAATTCGCCAATTGCCAGCGGATCAACTACGAGGTGTTTCGGGGTAGATTACTGTCCGCCTCGTATGCGCCGAAAGAAAACCACCCCGACTTCCAGCCGCTCATGGCGGCGCTCGAAAGCGCTTTCCGCGAGCATGAGCGCAGCGGGCAAATAGGCTTCGACTACGACACCCGGGTCTACTATGGGAGGCTCGCTGGTGATGCGTAGATGCCCGTTGGTCGGCTGTTTGGGTGAAAAGCCGCCTCTGGGCGGATAAAGTCGCCGCAGCACACTCGTACCTGTACTTGCTTTTATGGGCGATTCCAAGACCGCGGGCACCCAATCCACGCCAGCGTCGGTCGACATCAGTCATGCGCTGCATTCCGTCGTGTCGGTGAGAAGCAGCATTGCAGAAGACGCTTTGACCGCGCCGGTACTCGGCACCGAACGCGTCGGGCATGGCGCCGTGATCAGCGATGACGGGCTGATTCTGACCATGGGCTATCTCATTGTTGAAGCCGAGAGTGTGTGGCTGGTGGATCAGCACGAAAACATGATTCCCGCGCATGTGGTGGCCTACGACCAGGAAAGCGGTTTCGGGCTCGTCCAGGCACTGCAGCGCATCGACGCACCCGCGATTCCACTCGGGCACTCCTCACAGCTCGACGTCACCTCGCAGGTAGTGCTCGCAGGCTGCGGCGACGCCAGCCAGATCGTTCAGACACGTGTGATCGGCAAGCAGGAGTTTGCCGGTTATTGGGAATACGTGCTCGACGAGGCGATCTTCACTTCACCGCCGCACCCGAACTGGGGCGGGACAGCGCTCATCGGTCCGGACGGCAAGCTCTACGGCATTGGTTCCCTGGCGCTGCATACCATGTCCCGCGACCAGGAGGTCGAGGCGGCGAACATGGTGGTGCCGATCGATCTGTTGCCGCCGATCCTGGATGATCTGCGTGGTTACGGGCGCCGCAGCACGCCTTCCCGACCGTGGTTGGGGTGGTTCGTGGAGGAGGCGTATAACGTCCTCATCGTGTCGGGTGTCTACAAGGACGGTCCTGCCTTCGAGGCGGGCATCGAGCCCGGCGACATCGTGCTCGCTGTCGACGGTGCGGCCGTGGACAGTCTGGCTGAGCTGTTTCGTCGCGTTTGGGCGATCGGCGAGGCGGGCGTGGAGGTGTCCGTAGAGCTCAGGCGCGTCGAGGAGACCCGGCACGTTTCCGTGCGGTCGGTCGATCGCTACACCGCGTTCAAGCCCGCCAGACTTCACTGACAGCGCCATTTCGCGCGCCATCCGCTCCCGCCAGGGTGCATTGTGTCTGCGTTTTGATTTCTCCCGGTACGCTCCCGTGATCGACTATACTTGTCGAGTCTTTTTACGATGGGGAGAACCTTATGCAAAGAATATTTGTCGCAAGCATCCTCCTGTTATTTACCTGCGCGCCGGCCTGGGCGGCAAACGTGTTCGCCGTTCACGGCATCAACGGTGAGGATATTGGCCTCAGTCGGGAACTACCCGTCGACGTGGGTCTTTCCGGCAACTGTGCGCTGACCAGCGTC
>JBPCXK010000745.1:0-5829 GCA_051008635.1 Gammaproteobacteria bacterium | reverse complement strand
CTGATCGATCCGGTGTTCGACCAGGTCAGGCGCGACATCGCCCTGCTCGAGGAGCTGGGCTTTCGGCTGCGGCGGACACTCGAAACCCACGTCCATGCCGATCATGTCACCGGGGCCTGGCTGCTGCGCGAATCGCTCTGCAGCAGCATCGGGATCTCACGAGCAAGCAACGCACAGGGCGCAGACCGTTACCTGGAGCAGGGCGATACAGTCGGGTTCGGCGAGCGAGCGCTCGAGCTACGCGCCACGCCGGGCCATACCCACAGTTGCGTGACCTACGTGCTGGACGATCACTCCATGGCCTTCACCGGCGACGCCCTGCTCATTCGCGGATGCGGGCGCACGGATTTTCAGCAAGGCAGCGCGGCGACACTGTACCAGTCTGTTCACGAACAGATATTCAGCCTGCCGGAGTCGTGCTTACTCTATCCGGGGCATGACTACCGCGGCTTGACGGTCACCAGCGTCGGCGAAGAGCGACTGTACAATCCGCGCCTCGGCGGACAGATACTCCGCGAAGATTTCGTCGGCTACATGTCGCATCTGGGCCTTCCCCACCCCAGGCTGATGGACATTGCCGTGCCTGCGAATTTGCGCTGCGGCCAACCCGCAGACGGCGTCGCGCCAGACACGACGCCGCAGTGGGCGCCGCTGACCTATACTTTCGCCGGCATCTGGGAGTTACAACCCCACTGGCTGGAAGAGAATACCGACCGGGTGCAGATCGTGGACGTCCGCGGAGCGGACGAGTTCAACGGCCCGCTCGGTCACATCGCCGACGCTACGCCCATACCCCTTGCAGAACTTGAAGCGCGCGCCACGGAGCTGGACCCGAGTACACCTATTGTTACAGTGTGCCGCTCCGGCGCGCGTTCTGCACAGGCGACATTGGTTCTGCGGAGGGTGGGGTTCGAGAATGTCGCCAACCTTTCGGGGGGTATGCTGCGATGGCGCAGTCAGCGCTTTTCTGTTGAAGGCGGAGCGGACTAGCCGGGGCGAACACCTGCTCGAAGTAGTTCGTCGGAGTGGCCCCGCGAAACGCAGGCCAGCGTTCTTAGACTAAAATACAGCAGTTCCGGCTTCCACAACTATCTATTTGAACAAGAAAAAATATCAGAGCTACGCGGAGCTTTCGCGCATGGAGGTGGAAGACCGCGACTTTCGCGTACGCGCCAGGCAGGCTGACTCACCGTTCGCCATCATCGCGCCGCACGGCGGCAGGATAGAGCGTGGCACTTCGCGCATCGCAGATGCCATAGCAGGCGACGAGCACAGCTTCCATACACTCGAGGGGCTCAAACCTGATGGCAACAACAGCCTGCATATCTCCAGTCATCGCTTTGACGAGCCGAGGGCGCTGGATATCGCGCACAGCGTCAAGACCGTGGTCACTGTTCACGGCGCGCACGGTGAAGACCTGTTCGCTTATTTCGGCGGCCTGGACCTCGCGTTACGCGCGCTCATGATCGACGCCTTGAGCAACGCGGGTTTTTCGGCCATGGACGACCCCAGCCCCACGCGGCAGGGAAGGCGCGCCGACAATATCTGCAACCGCGGCCGCAGCGGCGCCGGCGTGCAAATCGAACTGACAACCGGTCTTCGCAAGCACCTATTCGACCAGGTCAGTTACGACGTTTGGGAACCGAATGTGCGCTTCGCGCGCTTTGTTGGCATCGTGCGGGGGACGCTGGGGAAGAGTTGAACGCTATGGCGTTTTCCGGGATGACGATTTCGTTTTGTAGGAGCGGCCATATGGAAGAACCTTCCTGACCTCCCCTCTGGCAGGAGAGGACGGGGGGAGGCAGCCGCGAGTAAGACAAGCGATTTTCCCCATTCGCGGCTGAAGCCGCTTGTACAAGCATTCACGAACATCAACGGGCGCCACCAACAAACTCCTGAATCAATTTGTTCACCTCGCCCGCCTTTTCCATGTGCACCATGTGACCGGCGCCGTCGAAGATGTGGCGCGGGATGGAACTGGGTAGTGATGCCGCGTGCCGGACCGGAATGACCTGATCTTCGCGGCCCCATATGACTTGCAACGGGCAATCGATGTTGCTTAGCTGATCCGCGAGCACCGCCGGTTGCCGGCCGCCGGCGAACGTGGCGCTTGCGATAGTCCTGAGCGCCACCTCGGCGCCATCGAGCCGTTTGTATTTGAGGATATCGTCCATCATGTCGCGGCTGACCAGACCCGGATCGGCGAACAGCTTTTCGAGCACGGGTTTGAGCTGCTTGCGGCGGCCGGCCTCGATGAAGCCGTTGACGTAGTCCATGTTGATTTCCGGGCCGAGACCGCCGGAGCAGATGAGCGTCGCGGAGGCAACCCGGGCGCCATGATGCACCGCCAGCGCGGCCGTGACGGCGCCGCCCATCGAGTGACCCGCGACGTGCGCCTTGTCGATCTTCATCGCGTCGAGAAAACCAACCATCGTGCTCGTCATGCTTTCGATGTCGGCGCCATCGAGTTGCTTACTGGAACCGCCGTGACCCGGCAGGTCCAGTGCGTACACTGTGTGCGTTTCCGCCAGCGTCGGTTGATTGAACAGCCAGTTGTTGAGGTCGCCGCCGAAGCCGTGGATGAGCACTATCGGCGCACCCACTGCGTCTCCGAGTTTAAGGTAGCGAATGCGCGAACTATCGACCGCGATGGTTTCCGGCTCCGGACCGCCGGCCTCATCTTCCGCGGCCGCTACGACGAAGTTCTTGTTGAACTCCTCGATAAACGAGTCGATGTCTGCATCACTCACCGAGCTGTCCGCGACAACGCCGAGCAAGGCGCCGACCGGTACGGTATCGCCTTCCGGAACCACCTGGCGGCGCAAAGTGCCGGTCGCGGACGCCTCGAAGGCATTGGTGATCTTCTCGGTTTCGATGTCGATGATCTCGTCGCCGGCGTTGATCTCCGCGCCTTCCTCGGCCGTCCAGCCGGCCACCAGGCCCTCGGTCATGGCAAGGCCCCACTTGGGCATGGTGATGGTTTGGATTTTGTTGGTCATGGACACACCTGCTCCCACGATTTCCGCCTACCTCAGGCCGTCATTACCTCACGCACCGCCGCACCGATCTTCTCTTGATTCGGGATGTACAAGTCCTCGAGCTCCGGCGCGAACGGGGGTGGCGTGTGCGGCGGCGTCACCATCATGATCGGCGCTTTCAGCGCCTTGAACGCGTTTTGTGATACCAGCGCGGAGATGTCGGTCGCCATGTTGCAACGGGGGCTCGACTCGTCGACCACCACGAGCCGGCCGGTGTCTTCGACACATTCAATGATAGTGTCTTCGTCGAGCGGCGAAGTCGTGCGCGGATCGACCACCGTGCAACTCACGCCCTCTTTCTCCATCGAGTCCGCGACCTCATTGGCGAATTGCACCATACGCCCCATCGCAACGATGGTTACGTCATCACCCTCACGGGTCAAATTCGCCTCGCCGAAGGGAATGGTGTACGCCTCATCCGGAACCTCTTCTTCCTCGTCGTACAGCACCTTGTGCTCGAGGAAGATCACCGGGTCGTCATCGCGGATGGACTGGATCAGGAGCCCCTTGGCCTCGTAAGGCGACGACGGAATCACGACCTTGAGCCCGGGGATGTGCGTGAAGATCGGATACAAGCCCTGGCTGTGCTGACTGGCGGCGCGAAAACCGGCGCCGAACATGGTGCGAATCACCACGGGCGTGACCGCCTTGCCACCGAACATGTAGCGGAACTTGGCGGCTTGATTGAAGATCTGATCGAAGCACACGCCCATGAAGTCGACGAACATGAGCTCGGCCACCGGCCGTAGACCCGTTGCCGCAGCGCCGACCGCGGCGCCGATGAACGAACTCTCACTGATCGGTGTATCGAGCACGCGCTCGCGACCAAACTCGGGCATCAGACCCTTGGTGACGCCGAGCACGCCGCCCCAGGCGTCCTGTTCGCCAGGCGCGCCCATGCCCCCGGCGTTGTCCTCACCCATCACGATCACAGTGGGATCGCGGCGCATCTCCTGCGCCAGCGCTTCGTTGATTGCCTGTCTGAATGATTTCTTGGCCACGTTCTTTCTCTCAGTAGGAGACGTAAACGTCGGTTAGCAAATCCGCCTCCGTGGGCGGCGGCGCTGATTGCGCTTCTGCGACGGCTTCGTCGATGAGCTGGGCGACCTGTGTGTCGATCTGGTCGAGCTGAGATGCTTCGAGCAAGCCCGTGCCGGTCACGTGCTCGCGGAATTTCTTGAGACAATCCTTCTCCGCTTTGACTTTGTCGCGCTCGCCGTCGCCACGATAGGTGATGGCATCGCCTTCGAAGTGGCCGTAGTAGCGATAGGTATCGACATGAAGCAGGCTCGGGCCCTCGCCGTCACGCGCGCGGGTAATGGCCTCGCGCGCCGCGTCGTGCACATCGAAGAAATCATGACCGTCGGCCCGGCGCGCCGGCATGCCGAAGGCCTCGCCCCGCCTGACCTGATCACCACCTACCGACCAGGCGCTGGCCGTGGATTCCGCGTAGTGGTTGTCCTCGACCACGAAGACTGCGGGCAGATTCCACACACTCGCAAGGTTGTAGGATTCCAGCGTCGTGCCCTGGTTGGAGCCGCCGTCGCCCACAAACGCGACTGCCACGCCACCGGTCTTTAATGTCTTGGCCGTCAACGCCGCGCCGCACACCAAAGGTGGGCCGCCGCCGACGATGCCGTTGGCGCCCATCATGCCGCGTTCGAGGTCGGCAATATGCATGGAGCCGCCCTTGCCACCGCACAGGCCGTCCTTGCGGCCGTAGATCTCTTTCATCATTCCCTTGATGTCGCAGCCCTTGGCGATGCAGTGGCCGTGACCGCGGTGCGTGCTCGCGATGCAGTCGTTGTCGTCGAGGTTCATCATTACGCCCATGGCGGAGGCTTCCTCGCCTGCGTAAAGGTGAACAAATCCAGGGATAGCGCCGGCGGCGAATTCGGCGTGCACGCGGTCCTCGAACTCGCGGATCTCGCGCATACCCCGGTAGGCCCTGAGCAGGTCGTCGCGACTCAGTTGCATAGTCTTCCTCCTCTGGTGTTGTAGGATCCGATGGTGTGGCGGATTGCGGCGAACGCCAAACCGCCTCTGATTATATTAGCTTAAAAGCAGCGAGGGACAAATTTGGGGCGAGAGAGGATTGAATCCGGGACATGGTCAGCCGCTTGAACTCACTGTGACGATATAGGATAGTGACCGCATCATACCGCCTGGCGGGAGTGCCAGCGTGGTACGAAAAGTATAACTAAAACCGGCGGCACCCACGGCCACCGGCATCTGTCATCCACAGGAGAGACCCCATGAACACCCGTCGAATCTTGAGGTGCACGCTGGCCGCCGCCGTGTGTGGCAGCTTCTTACTGATCAGCACTACGGCCGTGTCCGAGGACAAGCCCGTGCGCTGGAAAATGGCGAGCTGGTTTCCGAAAAGCATGACGCAGCTCGGCACTCTGGGGCAGCGCGCCACAGAAAACATCGAACGCGTTTCGGGCGGCAACGTTCAGTTCAAGTATTTCGAGCCCGGCGCGCTCATCCCGCCGAAAGAATGTTTTGATGCGGTCTCAGCCGGCTCCGTCGACGCCTGCTGGTCGACGCCCTGTTACTGGTACGGCAAGGAACCGGCGCTCGCGATGTTCGCGGCGGTGCCGTTCGGACCCAGCGCCGGCGAATACGGCGCCTGGATCTACTTTGGCGGCGGCTACGAGCTGATGGACGAGATTTACGATAAGCATGGCATCAAGTCGCTGATCTGCGGCGTGATCGCGCCGGAGGCGTCCGGTTGGTTCCGCAAAGAGATCAAATCGGCCGATGATCTGAAAGGTCTGAAGATGCGCTT
>JBPCXK010000744.1:0-4525 GCA_051008635.1 Gammaproteobacteria bacterium | reverse complement strand
ACATGGCGACCCGTCTTTGCGCAGCTCCGCCCAAACCTCGACTCGCGGCTGAGCACCGGCCTCGAAGGTCAACACGGAGCCAGCCGGTGTACGCCTCACACCCTCGAACAACGATCCGGCCGTGCCGTTGTAGAAGGTGTAGAGCCACATAGCGACAGCGTCGTAGTCGATCCGCGGCGTTGCGTCCAGCAGGCCGGCGTCGATCAGCGCCCAAACGTTCGTCCCTATGGCAACGCCGTCTTTACATTGCGCGAAGAACCACGGCCGCACACCAATCGCGTCCGTCGCGATGGCCAGATCGTTACCCCTTTCCGAGACGAGGGCAACAAATGGGCCGTGCAGATCCCGGAGTTTTTGCAACACCCCCGATACAATGGTCTGGTAGCACCAGGCTGCGATTCGGTCGCGATCTACCGTGGGATGGCCAGGGCTTCCCCACAGCAGGCATACACCGCCGCTGGCGTCTTCGTGCATCTGGATGGTGCTTCCGGAGCCGGCGCGCATCTGCAAACGAGCGGCGTGAGGCGGCGGGTCCGATCGATGAGCCGCGGTGTCGAACCAACCTATCAGCGTGTTGGTCGTCAAGGTGCTGTCTTCGGACAGCAACATCA
This sequence comes from Gammaproteobacteria bacterium, assembly GCA_051008635.1. Taxonomy (GTDB): domain Bacteria; phylum Pseudomonadota; class Gammaproteobacteria; order JBPCXK01; family JBPCXK01; genus JBPCXK01. The sequence continues at coordinate 3,914 of JBPCXK010000744.1, read as the reverse complement.
GCTCTTTCCCGGGTTGCGGACCCGGCGGGCTCTGTTGCCGGCGGTTTGTCGTGGTGGCTAGTGACAGCTTTGGGCTCCGGAGACCGCTGGAGCGAATTGCGCAGCGATCGCGGCGCGATCCACTGCTCCGTGACTCAGCGGTCTGTAATCCTATCGGGACCGTTCTCTTGCTCTTGGTTGAATTGGCCAATCGCGTGCAGGCCAAGTACCTGTCGCCCGGGCGCCGGGAACTCATGCAGGCAGTTGGTCCCGATCCGCCTCCGGACCACCGCGAAGCCAAATCCGACGGCGCCGAGAGCTGTCAGAGATCTCTCTTTACCATCGTTGCCGGATTGCGCCGGGCCGATCGGGAAACCGTCTGACGCAAGCCTCGAGCAAGCATGTCCCGCAGCGAGAACTCGCGCAAGTCCCTGTGTTCGGCTGTGCACCTATCATGCGCCGCCGACACTTCACCCGAAGCGTCACCACGCGTTGCTCGTATCACGACATGTCCGCATTGGACCAATCATCCTGCTCACTGGAGCATTGTGTCCGCACAAGGACTCGCCGTCCCGTTGTCAGTTCACCCTGCGCGGCGACCGTCGACCACGCAGACCGATCCGTGGGACAATCGCATCGAAGCTGTCAGTGAACTGATACATGCCGCGTTGGACACAAAACCCAACCAACAGAGTCTGCCGGCGTGGCGAGTCATTCGCTGAAGACAAACTCCAGGGCCGTCCTCGAAGGCGGAGCCGCACCGGATCGACCCCATGACGGTCCGGCGCGTGCGCCGCCTTAGTGGCTCGAGTAACAACGCGGCTACCAATGAAGTTCATTTATCACCGGATTTCCGCTTTGCCGAAACTCGCCTGGCTAGCATCGGTGAAAGATTCGAGCACCGACGTTCACGTATGGCATGGCCCGAGGGTCGAGGTCCGAGAGCAATTCTTCGTGGAAGGCACTTGGGATGGCCAGTTCCAGTACGGTGAGTTTGCAACCACAGATGCGTTCTTTGGTTCCGGCGCCAAACTCGACAGCGACACAATCGTCTTCGTGTCGAGCTCGACGACCATGGTCGGCCTCTTTGCAGCAACTCAAATACAGAAAAGGTGGGTATCAAATTCACTACCGCTTTTACTTGCTGCCATTTCCGAACAGTTGACGAGCAAGTGTGCAGACTACCGACGAATCGCCGATGCGGCTGTTCACGGACTGTCGAATTGTAATCAGAAAATCCCTACTAACTGCGACTCGGTTCAAAGCATCTACTACCGAAACATTCGTTTCGAGAATGGTTGTATCAACGAGTTCGACAAACAAATGCCGCCCCCTTTTCAATGCTTCAAAGACTATTCACTCTATCTGCAATCCAAATATGGCGCCATTGCTGCCAACGCCCGCGATCGCGCTAGACGTTATCCATTTCAGATTCTCTCTACCCAGTCGCGGGGGTTCGATAGCACGGCGGTAAATTCAATTGCCGCGCAGCATGGAGTCGATAAGGTTTTCACGATTCGCGATGCCCGCTTTAAAACTCGATATGACACCGAAGAGAACTCGGAGCTCACCTCGCTGGACGATGGTACTCCTATATGCGCACAGTTGGACTTGCCTTCCGTCACAATCGATCGACGAGCATTCACAAAGATTTCTTTTTGTGAAGAGATTTACTACGCGGCTTATCCTAAGCTTCAAGACGTCAACCTGCACGAAATTCAAGAGCACATAACCGACGTTGCAATTCTTCTCACCGGTCAAATGGGAGAAGTGTGGCGCAAGAAAATCGACCCGCGCTTTCTCAACGATAATCTGCGCCGTATGGATGCTGCAGGGCAAGGGCTCGCGGAGTTACGGCTGGAATCCGGCTTCGTGGAAGTTGCTTTGCCCTTCATTGGCGCGCGCCGTTGGCCTGAGATTCACGCTATCTCCAACGCCCGAGAAATGGAAGCATTCCGCAAGACCGGACAAATTTATGACAAACCGATCGCGCGCCGTATTGCCACAGAAGGCGGCGTACCCGAGGCATTGTTCGGTCAGCGAAAGCTCGCGACGGCAGTCCTGTTTCCCGTTCCGACCCTGCCGGTCGACGACATCCTGCGTAGCGATTACCTGGCGTTCTTGAAGCAAGAAGGCATATTGACGGCTTGGAAAATCCGCTGCTTGCCGCTCGTGCAATCCATAAATGGCGTATTGGAACGAATGAATCGCCGCAATTATCGCCTGCTCTTCTATGCCGCTCGGATTCTTGAAAAAACCTTTAGACGCACGAGCTTGCGGTCCGGCATGTGGAGAGAGCTGGACAGCCATTTGTATTGCTTCTGCGTGAATCGAAGAATCGCGGCTTACCGAAGAGTACTTCCATCGATTCCAGAACAGGTCGAATAGTCGAACACCCGACTATTGCGGGTCGCAATATTTCGGACATAGTCCAAGGACTGCACTCGCCGGCCTCACGGTGTCGCGCTGCTCGTCTGCGTCGAGCCGGGCGGTCTGTGCCGGAATATGAATGCGCGCGGGCGGGCACCGGACTGTCTTCTTTCACATTGACACAGACACATTGACACAGATCTGAACCTTCTCTGCGGACCGTTGCGCCGACTCACTCCGGTTCACAACTTTGTCCAACGCACGCAGCTGTGTCTGCGCGCGCCGTGGAAGGTGCGGCGCTCAGTGCTTGGCTTTGCCCACGCCTTGCTCGGCAGCCACGGTGCGAATCATCCGGGCTATACGCGGCTGGATCTCGGTGCGCCAGCGTGTACCGTTGAAAACACCGTAGTGACCCACGCCGGGCTGGACGTAGTGATGCCGCTGCCGGTCGTGCAGCGCCGTACAAATGTCGTGCGCGGCCTCGGTCTGGCCGACGCCGCAGATGTCATCGCGCTCGCCCTCGACCGTCATCAGCGCCGTGCGGCGAATCTGCGAGCAGTCCACGCGACGACCACGATGAACCATGGTGCCATTGGCCAGGTCGCGCTCCTGGAACGCGCTCTTGACGGTTTGCAGAAAGAATTCGGCGGACAGATCCATGACCGCCATGTACTCTTCGTAGAAGTCCTGGTGCTGCTGGACGCTTTCCTCGTCGCCCTTGACGAGATTGAGATAGTAGTCGCGATAGGCGTCGATGTGACGGTCCAGATTCATTGCGAGGAAGCCGCTGAGTTGGGCGAACCCTGGGTAGACGCGGCGCATGCATCCCGGGTGCGGGAACGGCACGGTGGAGATGACGTGGCGCTCGAACCAGGATAGATCGTGCGACATCGCGTGCTCGTTCACGTGTGTGGGGTTGCGCGCCGGGTCGATGGGCCCACCCATGAGCGTCAGCGAGAGCGGCTGGTTCGGATCGTTCTCGGCCGCCATCAGGGCCGTCGCCGCCAACACCGGAACCGACGGCTGGCACACGGCGATGACATGCGTGTCCGGGCCGAGAAACCGCATGAATCGCATGATGTAGTCGACGTAGTCGTCCAGGTCGAAGCGCCCTAGCACCAACGGCACCATACGCGCGTCTCGCCAGTCCGTCAGATACACGTCGTGCTCGGGCACCATCGCCTTCACCGTACCTCTGAGCAGCGTTGCATAGTGGCCCGACATCGGCGCAACGATGAGCACCTTGGGATCATTGCGCCCGCTGCACACGCGATCCTCGCGCTTGAACCGACGCAGATCGCAGAACGGCAGCGACATCACCGCCTGCTTGAGCACCGCGACCGGCAACCCGTCGATGGTCGTCCGCTTGACACCGAAACGCGGTTTACCCAGGCGCCGCGTTATGCGATTGAACACGCGACAGGCCGCTCGCGCGTGCTCCACTCCGGGTACGTACGAGGCCGGGCTCCATGGATGATTGAGAGCTGCCTCGCAGGCGATGGACACCTGCCGCACGGGAAGGAGCATCGCGTGAGAGACTTCGTAAGCGTGATACAGCATTGCCG
>JBPCXK010000743.1:0-3850 GCA_051008635.1 Gammaproteobacteria bacterium | reverse complement strand
CTGCACGGCCTCGGCGGGCGTGACGTCGGCGTAGCCGCGGTTGAGACGCTTGAGCTCGGTCCAGATGATCAGGCCAACGATGACCACGAACATGCCGATCAGCAGCGGGTTGGCAAACGCAAATTCGATGAGTCGATCCATAGATTCTGTGATCAGCAGGGAGAGATTCCGTCGGCCTGCGATATGCAGGCTAGAGCTTAGCAGGAGTCTTGATCAACGGGAACAAAACACATCGTGCATAAGGCCAATGAGCAGCAGCGTGCGCCCGTCACCGACGCGATAGTAGACGCGGTTGGCGTCCTTGCGCGTGGCGAGAATGCCCTTGTCGCGCAATATCGCAAGATGCTGGGAGATGTTGCTCTGCGATGTGCCGATGCGTTCGACAATGTCCTGCACGCTGATCTCCCGTTCCCCCAGCATGCAAAGTATTTTCAGCCGCAGCGGGTGCGACATGGCCTTTAACGATCGCGATGCTTGTTCTATGTCCTCTTCCCTCGCCAACATATCCCCTGGGTTCATACCTGCCCCTTGTTCCTCGTCACGACGAATCGCGGGCTGTATGATAGTCAAACAACATTAGCAATGCATTATAAATTAATACACCGATATTCCTCAGGTTTAACAACCCGTTAAAACATCGCACCCGCACCGTATGAAGATCAGCACGATTCTCCTCGCGATATTTGTCGCTGCCGCAACCGCATACGCGCAGGACAGCGTTGATGCGACACGCAAGCTCCAGGCCGTGCAGAAAGAGATCCGTGATTTGCGCGACGAGTTGGCAGCAGCCGAGGGCCGTGCCGGCGAGCTGCAGACTGAACTGGCGCGCACGGAGACCCGGCTCGGCCGCGTCAAGCGCTCCCAACAAAAAACCGGGCGCGAGCGGGATGCGAAACGCGCCGAGCTAACGCAGCTCGAGGCACAACACAAGAAGCTTATCGGCGGACTTGATGAACAGCGCAAAGCCCTCATCCGGCAACTGCGCGCGGCTTACGCCATCGGCAGTCAAGAGAAGCTCAAGCTCTGGTTCAACCAGCGTCAGCCCGCCAGCGTTGGACGCACGCTGGTTTACTACGACTACTTCAGCACGGCGCGCGGCATGAAGATGAAGCAAACGCGCGAGGCCATTGCCGCTGCACAAAAGCTGGGCCGCGAGCTGGCCGCCAGGACTACCGAGCTGGGGAAGGTCTCCGGCAAGCTGGCGGCCGAACAGGAATCGCTGGCGGCGACGCGCAACAAACGACAGCGCGTGCTGGCTGCGTTGCGTGAGGAAACCGAAAGCGCGGGGCAGGCGCTGTCAGCGCTGGAAAAAGACGCTCAGGCACTGCAACGGCTCATCGAAAAACTCAATGAGGCCGCGCTGCTCGAGGTTCCCGCAGACAGCGCCACGGGGCCATTCGCACAGCTCAAGGGCAGGCTCGCGTGGCCGGTGGCGAACACGCCGGACGCCAGAGTCGGGCGACAGGGCGGCGACTTGTGGCAGGGTGTTTTCATCAGCGCCGCTGAGGGCGAGACGGTGCAAGCGGTTGCGAGCGGGCGTGTCGTGTTCGCGGACTGGATGCGCGGCTTTGGCCTGCTGGTAATCATCGATCATGGCGGCGGCTATATGAGCCTGTACGGACACAATCAAAGCCTCTACAAAGATGCAGGTGCGCGGGTGGGGGGAGGCGAGGCCATCGCACTGATAGGGAGCAGCGGCGGCCAATCCCGCAGCGGGCTGTACTTCGAGATCCGCCATAACGGCGAGCCGCTGGACCCGGCGCAGTGGTGCTCCGGGCGCAATAAACTGACCAAGTCGGGGTCCTGAGGCGGCGGGAACGGGATTTCGGTGATACCATTGGGCACATTACCCGCCGACCAACATGAGTTCCCGGCGGAGCATCCAGGAGTAAGGTTACATGAGAAGCAGATCACGCCTAGTCACCACTTTCGTGGTCGGCCTGCTATTGGGCACCGGACTGAGCATCGGGCATGGTGTTTTCGCGGAAAAGGACAAGCCCGAGGCCAAGGTGCCGCTCGAGGAGCTGCGCGCCTTCACCGATGTCTACGCGCGTATCAAGAAAGACTATGTCGTCGAAGTAGACGACAAGAGCCTGTTGGAAGGCGCCATCCGCGGCATGCTCAGCGATCTGGACCCGCATTCCGCATACCTTAATTCAGAAGAATTCCGCGAGTTGCAGATCGGCACCAGCGGCGAGTTCGGCGGTCTCGGCATCGAGGTCGGCATGGAAGACGGGTTTGTCAAGGTTATCTCGCCCATCGACGACACGCCGGCGCAGCGCGCGGGCATCGAGGCGGGCGACCTGATCATTCGTCTCGACGACAAGCCGGTCAAGGGCATGACGCTGAACGATGCAGTCAAGGTCATGCGCGGGCGTAAAGGCACTGACATCAAACTCACCATCGTGCGCGAGGGCGTCGACAAACCGTTCGACGTCACCGTTACGCGCGCCGTCATTCGCGTTACCAGCGTCAAAAAGCGCATGCTGGAGCCCGGGTACGGGTATGTGCGAGTCACCAACTTCCAGTCCAAGACAACCCAGGCCCTGATCGATGCGGTGGAAAACCTGCAGGACGAAGAAGACGACCCGCTCAAAGGCCTGGTGCTTGATTTGCGTAATAATCCGGGTGGCGTGCTCAACGGCGCGGTAGGCGTGTCGGACGCGTTTCTCGAAGACGGGCTGATCGTCTACACCGAAGGGCGGGTGGAAGACTCGAGCCTGCGCTACAGCGCCAGCAAAGGCGATGTGCTGGAGGGCGCACCGATGATCGTACTGATCAACGGCGGCTCGGCTTCAGCCTCGGAAATCGTGGCGGGCGCGCTGCAGGACCACAAGCGCGCGATCATCGCGGGCACCAAGTCGTTCGGCAAGGGCTCAGTGCAGACCATATTGCCGCTGAAAGAAAGCGCCGCGCTGAAGCTGACTACCGCGCGTTACTACACACCCGACGGCCGTTCGATTCAGGCATCCGGTATAGAGCCGGACATCGTGCTGGAAGACCTCGAGATCAAATCGCGCCAAGGAGCCGAGGAGTTCTCCGCGCTCAAGGAATCGGATCTCAAAGGCTTTCTCGAGAACGAGCGTTCACAAGAAGGCGCCGGCAACTCCAGCACGCCGCCGGCCAACACTGACAGTAAGCCCGATTCACTCGCGAGCAGCGATTACCAGCTCAACGAAGCGCTCAATCTGCTGAAAGGAATCTATATTCTGGGCCACAGGGGCTGAATAAACCCGGGCTTTCGATGGCGCACAGACACGCGCGCTGGTGCGCGGCCCTCGTTTTGTGGTGCGCGTGTGCAACCTCGGCGATCGCCGCCCAGCCGGTCGTCGCCATCATCATGGACGATCTCGGTAACGGCTTTGAGCAAACCACCGATGCGCTGCGTCTGCCCGGCCGAATCACTTACTCCTTCTTGCCCCACGCACCGCACAGCGCGCAACTGGCAGCGCTCGCGAATCGGCGTGGCAAGGAGGTCATGCTCCATCTGCCGATGGAGGCCGTAAGCGACTGGCCGCTGGGTCCGGGTGGTCTGACATTGGACATGACCGAAGCGGCGTTCAAGACAAGCGTTACGCACACGCTGCACGCAGTCCCGGCGGCCAGCGGCATCAACAACCACATGGGCAGCCTGCTCACCCGGCATCCGGGCCACATGGGCTGGCTGATGGAAGCGATTCGCGATTACAGTGCGCCGCTCTACTTCGTGGACAGCAAAACCACGGGCGGCTCGGTCGCTTATCGCATGGCGCGTGAGCACGGTGTGCCGGCCCTGCGGCGCGATGTGTTTCTTGATTCACCCGACAGCGGCGCCGCTTACGTGCGCGAGCGCCTGACCGAGATGGTCAGG
>JBPCXK010000742.1:0-8262 GCA_051008635.1 Gammaproteobacteria bacterium | reverse complement strand
CGGGCAGCAGCGGGCTTTTCGGCGTGGTGCTGAACAATTTCTCCAAACAATCCATCGCCGCGATGCTCGACGGTATGGAATTGTTCGGGCTTGGTTTCAGTTGGGGTGGATTCGAAAGCCTGATTGTTCCTGCTCACCCGGAAAAGATTCGCACTGCAAAGCCATGGCATGCCGAAGGCCCGGTGCTGCGCGTGCACGTCGGGCTGGAGGATACGGCTGATCTGATCGAGGATTTGGAGCGCGGGTTCGAACGGTTGACGAACTATCGTGGCTGAAGAGGGTGTCGCAATCAGCCGGCGATAATTTCGGCCAACGCCTTACCCACTTGCGCGGTCGAGGCCTTGCCGCCTAAATCGCGCGTGTGCAACGAGGTGTCGGCGATAACGGTTTCGACCGCGGTCTCGACCGCCGTGGCTGCGGCTTCAAAGCCGAGATGCCGCAACGTCATCGCGCCCGCCCATGCCGGTGCGACCGGGTTGGCGACGCTGGCCGGTTCGAGGCAACCCTCGTTCATGGGGATGTCGTCCACCAGTGTGCGGAGTACATACAGCACAGCCGCGCGGCAAACGTCGGTGAACGTGCCACCGCGATCGATCCAGAACTGCCAACTACCATCCGTCATCTTGCCTTCGCACAGGGGAATTTTTCTTCGCTCGCGATTGTCTACGGATACATGAGGGCGACGATTGTACCAGCGCTTGCGGGCTTGCTGCTGATGGCGAACGGCGCATCACTGGCCGTGAACGCGCACTACGCGTTCGTGCAGGAGGACGGCTCGCTGCGACTGCGCGGCAAGGTAGTCAGGCTGTTCGGCGTCTACGTGCCGCCCACTGCGCACACCTGCCGATCGTTCGAGCAACCGCTCAACTGCAACTCGCGCGCGGCACTGGCGCTGGACTTCAAGATCGCGGCCAAAGGCGTGCGGTGTGAAAATCAACGGCCGAACGCTGACGGCACGATAACCGCTTCCTGCTACTCCGGCGGCGTCGACCTGAGCGCCTATCTACTACAACGCGGTTGGGCGGTGGCGCTGCCGAACGCACCGTTCGAATACGTCGCACTCGAGCGAATTGCGCGCAGCAAAGGATTGGGCGTGTGGGGCGTATCCGTCGACAACGCAGGCGGAATCGGATCGATCCGGCCGTGATTCGCAGCGTCCGTCTACCTTTGAGAACGCTGGCCCTGCGCACAAAGAAACGCGCGCCCGATGATTTGGGCGCGCGGCGTATCGAGATCTGCTTAAACGATTAGTAAAGATAGTTCAATCGCTCAACTTTGTAGTACAAGATCGGTCTGTGTGAGCTGCTACCGCACTGGTTCGTGCCAAGGGCAGATTTGTCTCCGTTGGTCAGGCGGGCTGCGAAATCCCAACTACCCACATTGTCGTCGCCACCGTTAAGAAAGTCATCCGCATCCTGCAGCCTGCCGGTGATTTTTCGCGATCTGCTTTCCGTATAAATGTAGTCGACATCTTTGTATTTATCGATAGGTAAGCTGTTGCCGCTTCCTTTCGTCACGGTGCGACGGATTTTCCACGACGCGGTTGTTTTCCGCCGTGAGCAAATCAATCGAAATTTTGAGCGGCGCGCGCTCACGTATCGACAGCTCGTCGAGTGATCCCAAGCCCTCCTTGTAGCTGTACCCCTGAATGAGGTTACCCAGCCACATGATCGATGCGTTGGGTGAAAACATAACGATCTCTTTAGGCGTCTCGGTCATATCATAGGGGGTGGATGTGCAGCTGTACTTGTTTGTCCCAGCAATCTCCTCCACAGGCTCCGGTGGCGACTCCTCCACCACTACATCGTCCCCGGACGGTTTTGTTGGCGAAAATGTCTCCCAATCGGGAAGAGTGGACATCGCAGCATTGACATCCGCTTTTTGCGCGGGCGGCACGTTGTCCGTGCCACCACCGCCACCACCGCAAGCCGTAAACAACAAGCTGGCAGATAAGGCAAGCGCACAACGGGCTCGGTTCACGGTGAATTTGTGCTGACGAACTCCTGCAACAACATCAATAGGTCGCATGCAGTTTCGGACTTCGATGCCCAACGTCGCATAAAAAGCGCCCGAATGTGCTTTCGACACGCAATGAGGCATCAAAATGCTTGGAAACACTTGAAATACTTGTTGTGCTACCGCGCTTTGAGGGCTAGAACAAATTTACCCTGGGGCTCGGTTACTGATTGAAAAACTCATGATATTGCTCCTGTGATTGTCGATTTAGGGTAAGAGCGAAAATTTCGCTTCTAAACCGTTAAGCGACGAACACGGAGCAACTCCCTCACCGACCTGCGACCGACGTGGCTGAAGTGTGATGCGCTTCAAAAACCCGAGGGCGTTGTCGATGCTGATCCGGAGGAGTAGTATCGGCGCTGGTCCGGCTTGTCCCTTCTGATTGTTGATGCCCGCGTCTGACGACGTTACCCGACTGCTCGCTGACTGGCGCGCTGGCGACAGCGAGGCCCTCAACCAGCTCACACCGATGGTCTACAGCACGCTGCGCGCTCTGGCGCGGGTTAATTCTCGCCGCAGAGCGCCGACGAGTGCGCATCCCCCTCGCCCGGCACGAAAAAGCTGAGCGTCGCCCAGCGGCTCTGCCAGGGCTCGCAGCCAGCTCGGATATTGCACAAGGCGGACCCCCGGCTGGGGGTGCCGTAGCTACTTTCGCGACAAACGCTTGTCCTGCGCTACGTCTGCGAGTGTCTCGATGCGAGTCAGACGCCGGTCGAGGTCGCGCACATCTGTACTAAGGTCGGACACGTCCTGCCCGAACCGTCTGACCTCTTCGGATAACAGGATGACTTCCTTACATGGCCTGAAAAAACTTATCTACTGCGCCCATTGCGTTTCTCTTTACCTAGCGCCTGGCGGGTTTTCTTTACCTCTTTGCGGGCAGCACGGATGGCGGCCCGCGCTTCTTTTACTGAACTGTGCATTGCCTCAGCCATAGCGTCGAGCATCTCCTCTTCATCCCGAGTTGGATCGTATGCGCGTAATGCGCGGCGCACCAGCTCGGCAAAGGAAATCTGTGATTGTTTGGCGAGTGCTTCGCCATGCCGAATCAGGCTCGGTGGCATCAAGATCGGCTTCCTCTCCATTCGTTCATTGCTTACAGTACGAGGCATCATTCACTCCAGTCTATGACGCGCCTATAGTAGCACATGCACATCACATGCGCATGATCTCCATTTATCAGCGCACAGATTCCCCGTAGCTAACGTTGCCGGCTGCTGTAATCCGGTGCAGTGTAGACCGGCACATGCAACGGCTCCAGCGGCGGATTGCCGAGTATCATGTCGGCGGCCTTCTCGGCGATCATGATGGTCGGCGCGTTGAGGTTGCCGCTGACGATACTCGGCATGATGGACGCGTCGACCACGCGCAGGCCTTCGACGCCGTGTACTTTGGTGTCGCCGTCGACCACGCCCATGTCGTCGTTGCCCATCTTGCACGTGCCGCAGGGGTGATACGCGCTTTCGACGTGGGCGCGCACGTAGGCGTCGATCTCCTCGTCCGATTGAACCTGTTTGCCGGGCGCGAGCTCTTCACCGCGATAACGGTCGAATGCCTTTTGCGCGAAGATTTCGCGCGTTAGCCGCAGGCCGTCGCGAAACTCCCGGCGGTCACCTTGCGTTTGCAGATAGTTGAACTGTATTGACGGCGGGTCGCGCGGGTCTTTCGACTTGAGCGCCACGCGCCCCGTACTCGTCGGCCGCATCGGACCCAGATGCGCCTGAAAGCCGTCTTTGTCCTGCACGGTGCTGCCGTCGTAGTGCATGGCGATGGGCAGAAAATGATATTGAATGTCGGGGTGCTCCACGCCTGCGCGGCTGCGGATGAATCCGCCGGCCTCGAACTGATTCGACGCCCCGATCCCTTTGCTGAACAGCTGCCAGTTAAAACCGATTCTGAGTTTGCTGAGCGGCTTGAGTGCGCTGCGCAGCGAGATGGGTTGCAAACACTCGTATTGGACGTAGGTCTCTATGTGATCCTGCAAGTTCTGCCCGACACCTGGCAAGTCAGCCACAAGCTCGATTTCCAGTTTCTCGATATCTGCTGCGTTGCCGATGCCCGACAACAGTAACAACTGCGGGGAGTTGATCGCACCGCCGCAAACAATCACCTCGCGCTGTGCCCGAGCCTGCTGCAGTCGGCCGCCTTTGACGTACTCCACGCCCACGGCTTGCTCATTCGAGAACACTACGCGATTGGTCAACGCCTTCACGCGCACCGTGAGATTTGCCCGCTTGCGCACCGGATGCAGATAGGCCCGCGCGGCGCTGCACCGCCTGCCGTTGCGCGTGGTCATCTCCCAGGGCCCGAAGCCTTCCTGCTGATAACCGTTGGCGTCTTCGGTGAATAGATAGCCGGCCTGTCGGCCCGCTTCGACAAAGGCTTCAAAGAGCGGGTTGCCGGACTTGCCCGTCGAGACATGCAGGGGCCCGTCACCGCCGCGATAGTCGGTGGCGCCCTGTTCGCGCGTCTCCGCCTTTTTGAAGTAGGGCAGACAATGCGCATACGACCAATGGGCGAGCGTATTACTGCGCGCCCAGCGATCGTAATCCAGGGCGTTACCGCGGATGTAGACCATCCCGTTGATGGACGACGAGCCACCCAGCACGCGGCCGCGTGGACAATACATCCTGCGGCCATCGACGAATGGCTCCGGTTCGCTTTCGTAGTACCAGTTGTAGGCGCGGCTTGCGAGCGGATAGGCCAACGCAGCCGGCATGTGGATCCGCCAGTCCCAGATACGGTCCATCGGCCCTGCCTCGAGCAACAAGACCCGCGTCCCGGGATCGGCGCTCAGGCGGTTCGCCAGCACGCAGCCCGCGGAGCCCGCGCCGACGATGATGTAGTGGTAGTTCATAGTTGTTATCTATTCTTCGATATACCAATTCTGTAGCAGGTGATGAACAAAAGTCGAGCAAGCTGCATGTTAAGCGTTTATTATTGCCGTCAGTCACGATGAGGAAGACCCGTGACACACAAAAAACAACGTTCAAAAGGAAAGGGGAATCACATGACTTCGACAACGAAAGCTAGGGTGGCTTCACTGTTTGTGGCTTGTGCGTTTCTGTTGAGCGCGGCCGCCGTAACGGCTGGTGACGAGACGGGTAGCGGCACGCTCTATGGCAACATGAAGACCGTTACGCAAGACATGCTCGACCACGCCGCGGGCGATGGCAACAACTTCCTGCACACCAACGGCAACTACGATCAGACCCGGTATTACCCGGCGGCGCAAATCAATCGCGAGAACGTGAGTAGCTTGCGGCCGGCGTGGATATTCCAGACCGAGATCGTGGAGTCGATGGAGACCTCGCCGATCATCATTGATGGCACCATGTACGTGAGCACTTCGTTCAATCACGTGCACGCCCTCAATGCTGAGACCGGCGCAGAGCTGTGGCACTACAAACACAAGATGGGACCCATCACGACCTATTGTTGTGGACCCAACAATCGCGGTGTATTCCCCTACGGCGACAAGGTGTTCATGGGCACCCTGGACGCCAAACTGGTCGCGCTCAACGCCAGCACAGGCAAAATGGTGTGGGAGCAACAGATCGCCGACCCGGAGCTCGGCTACAGCGAGACCATGGCGCCGACCGTGGTCGACGGCAAAGTGTTAATCGGCACCAACGGCGGCGAGTACGGCATCCGCGGCTTCGTGAAGGCCTATGATGCCGACTCGGGCGAGTTGTTGTGGACCTTTCACTCCACCCCCGAGGACTCGGTAGGTGTGTGGGCCACGAAAGACGCCACCGGCCGCGATATGAAACGCGACATCGCCGCTGAGAAGGCGGTACTGGCCGAAAAAGGCGACCCCTACAAGACCCTCGGCGGCGGCGTGTGGCAGAACATGGCCGTCGATCGCCAAACCGGCATTGTCTACTTCATGGTGGGCAATCCCTCACCCGATCTCGACGGCTCGATCCGCCCTGGCGATAACCTGTACACCAATTCACTGGTGGCGGTCGACCTCGAGAACGGCGAGTACCAGTGCCACTTCCAGTACATCGCACACGACGTGTGGGATCTCGACGCAGTCAGCCCGCCGATCATCACAACAGTCGCCGATGCCAACGGCGAGTCGGTCAAGGGCATTCTGCACGGTGGCAAAACCGGCTATGTTTATGTGCATAACGCGGCCGACTGTAGTTTGATTCGCTTCTCCGAGCCGATGGTCTCGCAGGAAAGCCGCTGGGTGCTGCCGACCGCGGAAGGCGCGCGCATGCTGCCTGGCGCCAACGGTGGCGTCGAGTGGTCGCCCATGGCCATCGACCCGACACTGAACCTGACGTATGCGATCAACCTGCATCAGCCCATGACCTATCACGTGGAGAGCACGCCGTATCCCGAGGGCAAGCTGTGGCTCGGCGGCGCATTCAAGGTCATCCCCAGCGAGGAGCAATGGGGCAACGTGACGGCGGTCGACTACAACACCGGCAAGATCAAGTGGAAGGTCAAGACCCAGCAACCGATGATTGGCGGCATACTCGCCACCGCCGGCGCGCTGGTGTTCACCGGCGAAGGCAACGGCCTGTTCAAGGCATACGACTCCAGCAACGGCTCGGTGCTATGGCAATTCCAGGCCGGCGCCGGCGTCAACGCGCCGCCCTCGTCCTACACGGTCAAGGGCAAGCAATACATCGTGGTGGCGGCTGGCGGCAATGTGCAGCTGAACTACAAACGCGGCAACAACATCATCGCGTTTACACTGCCCGACTGATCCGGAGTTCCGAGGTCAAAAACGGCCGCCTGGCGGCCGTTTTTTTTGGTGGGTTGGACCTCTGCAACTTAGGGCCCGCGCACTTACTCTAAGTAATCCGGCACCGTTGTCTGGATGAGGTATGGAGGAATGAGGAGCACCATTAAATGGTTCGTCGTGTTTATGGCGGCGTTCATCGGCTTGTCAGCGAGCGCGGCTGGCGATGAATACGCCGCGATTCGCGACAAGCTGCAAGCCTGTGCGACCTGCCATGGGGACAAAGGCGCATCCGCGCAGGCGCAGTACCCGATACTCGCGGGGCAGGAGTTGCATTATCTCTATGTGCAGCTGAAAGACTTCAAGGCCGAACGTCGCGCCGACCCCATTATGAGCCCGATCGCCGCCACGCTGGAAAAAGAAGAAATGCAGCTCATGGCGAAATACTTCTCGGAGCAGGCCTGGCCCAACATCGGCCACCGCTCGGACGCGGCGCTGGAAAAGGTGGGTCTCATGGCCGCCAGCGCCGGCCAGTGCGTAGCGTGCCACCTCGGCGGTTACGAAGGCAACAGCCGCGTACCGCGCCTGGCCGGCCAACATCCCGAGTATCTGCAAAAGACCATGCTCGACTTCAAGACCAAGACGCGCAAAAACTCGCCCGCCAAGGGATCATTGATGGAATCTTTCGGCGAGGAAGACATCGAGGGCATGGCCGATTATCTCGGGGGGCTGTGATGGCGGCAGCGCGCTCGAAAGCCGCTCCTGCAAAGTGAGGCCCGAGAGTTGGTTTATCCGCCCAACAACTTTATCACCGCCGACTGACCGGAAGTCCTGGCCAGGTCCAGCGCAGTAGCACCGTCTTTGTCCTTGACTGCCGTACCCGCGCCTTCATCGATGAGAGCGGCCACCACCTCGGCGTGCCCGCCCGCGGAGGCCATCATCAACGCGGTGCGACCGCGGTTGTCCTGCATATCGGGCCTCGCACCCTTATCGAGCAACAGCTTCGTGGCATCGAGATGACCATAGCCCGCGGCCCACATGAGCACGGTTAAATCGTTACCCAGCTTTTTGTTGGTGTCGACCTCGTACTCGAGCATTGCGGCGACCAGTTCCGTATTGCCCTGCGCCGCCGCGTAGGCCAACGCCGATTTGCCAGAGTTATCGACTGGAGCCATGCTTGCGCCGCTCGCCAGCAACACGCGGGCGATGTCCGTGTGGCCGCGAAAGGCGGCCTGCGCCAACGCAGAGATATCGCGAAGGCTCGCGCGATCGACGTCCGCGCCGGCTTCGAGCAATACGCTCACCGTTTCCAGATGCCCGCCTCGTGTGGCGTAAATCAGCGGCGTGATGCCGAAGCGGTTGCGTACATCGACGTTCACGCCATCGGCCAACAAGGCGCGCGCGCTTGCGGTGTTGCCCTCTTTCGCGGCGTCCAGCAGTTTGAAGCTCGCCTCCCGGTCCGTCGCCTGCACGCCGAACGTCAGGCACAGCGAAATCAGCAAACAAAATGAGCGAATCGAAATGCGCATTCTTAATTCTCCAGCCCT
>JBPCXK010000741.1:0-8902 GCA_051008635.1 Gammaproteobacteria bacterium | reverse complement strand
AGTCGATCCTTCCTTATTTTGAAGCCGCCCACCCACTATTGGAGAAGGCTGGTGCGGAAGTGCTAGTCGCTGGGGAAGCGGGTCAACTAATGCATCATTTTGAAGGTAACTGGGCTCAGGATGCTTCGATGACGATATTCAAGTTCCCCTCCATGGAGGCACTACTAGGGTTTTGGAATTCGCCTGAATATCAATCGATCAAACACCTGAGAACTGACGTTTTACCACCGAACTTTACGTTTGCCGTAGACGGCTTCACTGGTTACAAGTGACCGGTTGTGGCCGGCTAGAGCCGATCGCCATAAGATTTTCATCAAGCTCTGAATGCCCGTTGTAGGAGGGAATTGTCATTCGAAGCTGCTATTACTCGTTGACAAATCTGCCTGCGGCGGAGGTGAGAAGCTCTCCACTCTCACACTCTTAGCAGGTATTTATAGGACAGCGATGGGCTTGTAGCGTCAAATTTTCGGTAAAGGCTGAGAATCCGATTGCCGTGGATGGCGATAGCTGAAAACCCCGCCCACCGATAATCGACCAACGGCGGAGTTTTCTATAAGCAGTGCCCTTATTCTCGATTAGCTACGACAGCGCCGCGAACCGTTACCGACTCTCTTTTTTCAGCTCACGTGGTGTTGGCCCCGCCGGCGTTGGCACATCAACAAGCTGCGCGTAAAGTTTCTCAACCGCCATCAACCCGTCTTCGACCGCCGCACGTTCTGCTTCTTGTAGCGGTATCTCTTGCAGCATACGCTGAAGGTTTGTATTGGCTTCCAGTAGCTGCGCGCGGCTTGATGCTTTCGCCACGTAGAAGGAACACTTCGCACATGCCATCCGGTGTGGACATTGCTCGAAGAAATCATAGGTACAGTAGCCATGCCCGAGATCGTAGAATTTCCACGCGTCGCCGGCCGCTGCCGAGCCATCTTTAACCGCATCCAAATCAACGAGTACGTCAATACGACGCACATTCCGCTTAAAATAGTCGGCATCCGTGTATGATTTGGCTAACTTCACTGGCGTTGGCTTGACATAATACTCGGTCGATGCGACATGCTGGTGGCCAAGCCACTGCTTCAAATCCCAAATCGACATCGGCTCCTTCGCGTTGTAGAGCTGTGACGTGATCGTCGAACGTGCGCGATGACTCGTGATGCGTCCCCGGGCATCCGTCTCCGGTACGCCTGCTTTGCGACACAACATCGGAATCAGTCGCTGGTTCAAATGTTGACGACCAATAGCCTGCCCGCGATAGGAAAACAGGCAGTCATACGCTTCGCTGGTTCGGTAGTCTATGGCCAGCGGCTGTGCGGGGCGGGCCTGCTCCCAGACGGCGATGGCTTCACCCACGGCCGGCTCGACCGGTTTAACGAAATCCGCGCCGGTCTTGTTCGCTGGCACTGTGAGCCAACAGACGGCACCGGCGGGCAGCATGTCATCACTGCTGGCCACGCGCACCTCATCATGCTGGCGGCGCACACAGCCGACACGCAGCCTTCGGATTTCATCCGAGCGCAATCCAGCGAACAGCCATACCAAGGAGAGCGCCTGTGCCATCGCCAGCGGGTAACACGGCCTGCGCGCTCGCTTGGCATCGTCATATGGCCCTTTCGGCAGATCATCTAGCGACAGATTGAGCCCGGCCCACAACAGTTTCGCCCAGGTGTCGTCAGCAATGACCTTTGGGTGTGGCTTAATGAGCGCACGAATTGAACGTGGGGTGGCGAACGAGCGGCGTGGGTCGAAGCGCCGAGCAATCCAACCCCACTCCTGGCAGTCTTGGAAAAAAGTTCGTAGCGCGCCCAAAAGTGAGTATTTGGTGCCAGCGCTCAACGGCTGGCCAATCTTTTCGGGGCACATCTTCTCGACATGCGCCCAGTCACCAATCGTCATACGGTCAACGGCAGCGACGCAAGTGGCGGCTAACTCGCGTGTCCAGTCCGCAGGGGATAGAACATCGGAGTGCCTGTGCGCAAGCCACCGGCCTATCTTGCACAGCGCATAATAAAGGCGCTGACGGGTTTTCGGTCTGAGCGTCGATGTATCGCGCCAGCGAGTGATCCAGCGTAGCCATTCATCGGGCACGTCGGCCTCGGCGTAATGGAGACTGAATCGCTCGTTGATCGGTACGCGTGACGCCAACGGTGTGGGTATGATGCCGAAGCGACACAACGCCCGCGACACCATCCCGAGACAGTCGCGCACGTACTCGGCGAAGTCGCCGTAGTGAATGTGTTCGAGCGTTTCGAGGCGGATGTCCTCAAGGTATGGGCTACGGGCCGCGATCATGATCTCGGCCAGCGTGTTGGGCAGTTGGACGCGCATCCGCTGCTTGCCATACCCCCAACGTTGTAGCTCTTGACGAACACGCGCGATCGAGGCATCAACCGCCAATGCAGTAAAGACCCGTTTAGCGAAGACCTGCTGGCTAAATTTACCAAGTTGATGAGGATCGCTAACGCAGCCCAGCAAATAACACGCGGCCATCAGCTGTGGCTTATAGTCCGAGGCTGATCGGTGCCTTAGGCGAAAACTTTTGTAGTCCGGACACAGCGTCTCGCGCCATTCTGTTAAGGTCCAGCCCCAGTAGGCAGTACCGCGGCGATGGACCTCGCGGAGTGTCAGCGGAATCATACCGGTACCGGTGACTGCATCAGTACCGACGTGCGCGATAACGTCTTCAAGCGGGCGAGTCAGGCGAGCAAGCGCCGGCGTCGGTTGAAAAGCCAGATGCGGCAATTGTGAATGACAGCGGTGGTTGAGCGCTTCACGCTCTGCGGGACGCAGTTCAATCGTGCGGTCATAGGCATCGATATCGACAGGCCACTGCCAACGCGTTGCCGATGGTAGTGGTTCAGCGACTGATGGCTGGGGCGGCATCGTCGGCGCCTCCGCTAGTGAGCAGCGCCACACGCCGTTGATGGATCGTGGCCATGCCAGCTGCAAACTTCGCCGCTAGATCACGCCCGCTGAGATGAAGATACGCGAGCGTTGTCTCGGTGCTGCGATGTCCGGCGAAGCGTGCAATCTCGTGTAGGTCCCAACCCGCACGCGCGAGGTCGGTCAAGCAGAGATGGCGCAACGTATGCGTGGTAAATCTCTGGACGCCGGCACGCAGCGCGATCGCCCGCACGACCTTTGACCACGTCCAGATTGTCAGCGGCTGCGCCGAGTTGCGCCGTGACTCAGAGAGAAACAGCGGGCCACGCGCGCGGCTTAGCGTACTGCGATGCCCAAGATAGGCAGTATACAGTTCAGCAGTCGTGATAGAGTAAGGCACGACACGCGTGTGCCGATTTTTGGTGGTCTCGGCACGGATACGTAAAAGCCGCTGCGAGGGATCAATGTCAGACGTCGCTAACGCACAAAGTTCTTCGCGGCGCAGTCCGGCATCGTAAGCGAAGGCTAGCATCAACCGGTTGCGAAGTGGCTCGCAGCGCGCGGCGTCGACGATAGCCAGCCACTCGTCATCGCTTGGAATCCAAGGCAGCTTCCGATAGACGGGAATTAGGCCGCGCTCTCGCTGGCCGCCGAAACCTTTACCGGCGGTATAGCGCCCACGGCCCACGGGGTTGGTGTCGCGCACGCCTTCTTCGATCAGGTAATCGTAATACAGTCGCACGGCAGTTAGCCGCTGCCGAAGGGTGGCGTTGGCAAGCCCGGCTCTGGCCTCAATGGGCTTTACGGTCATGGCGCGCGGGTTAGGGCGGTGCGCCAGGTCATGGACGTAAGTGGCCAGATGCGCACGTGTGGCGCTGTTGGCATCAATACCATTGCGTGTGCAGAAGGCGAAATAATCCTCCAGCGCGCGTCCGTAGGCGACAATGGTATTGGGAGCGAGCTGCAAGTCGGCTTGGATCGTGAGCCACGCGCGTGCCTGCGGGTGGGAAGACAAGCGAGAGAAACGCTTCCAAGGGATATCGCCCATCTTTTTGCCTCCAGTGAACGGAAACCATCAAGCGCCGTGGCATTCTACGCGTGATATTCCACGTAATATAGATAAGTCGCTTGATCTGAATGAACACCTGATCAAGCACCCGGCCGCGACATTTTATTGCCGCGTGTCCGGCAATTCCATGACGGAGATTGGCATCTTTGACGGCGACCTGCTGATCGTCGACCGCGCGGTGAAGCCTGTTCACGGCGACGTGATACTGGCCGCGCTCGACGGTGAGTTGACCTGCAAAGTACTGGATATGCACCAGAGAAGGCTGCTGTCTTCAAATGACGACTATCCGCCGATACCGATACGGGACGGATCAACGTTCGAGATCGAAGGCGTGGTGATCCACTCGATCCGCTATCACCGTGTTTGCACTGGTTGACTGCAACAGCTTCTATGCTAGCTGCGAACAGGTGTTCAGACCGGACTTGCGCGGCAAGCCTGTGGTGGTGCTGTCCAATAATGACGGTTTTGTGGTGGCCCGGACACGGGAAGCGAAGACGCTGGGCATCGGTGACTTGCAGCCCTTTTTTAAGATTGAACACCTGTTAAGAAAAAACAACGTCACGATTTTTTCATCGAATTACCCGCTCTATGGCGATCTGTCCAACCGCGTCATGACGACCCTGCGGAGCTTCAGCCCTCGGTTGGAGGTCTACAGCATCGATGAAATGTTCCTGTCCTTAACAGGCATACCCGAGGATCCCGGACGCTACGGGCAAGAAATGAAAACCCGCCTGTGGGACCATGTACGCATGCCTGTTGGTGTGGGCATCGCTCCAACCAAGACGCTGGCCAAGCTGGCGAACCGCACCGCCAAAAAAATCGGCAAACTCAACGGCGTGTGTGTTTTCGATAGCCCCCACCAATGGGAATGGGTGTGTCGTCGCGTGCCCGTGACCGCGGTATGGGGTGTGGGTCATCGGATGGCGGCCAGGCTGGCCGATCTGAAGATCACGACGGCGTGGGAGTTGGCCACCGCCAACCCCAAGCACGTCAGACAGCGCAGCACCGTGTGTCTGGAACGCACGATCGAAGAACTCAATGGCAGGCGGTGTCTGCCATTGGAGGAGCAACCACCGGCCAAAAAACAAATCTATTGCACCCGCAGCTTCGGCAACAAGGCGAAAGACGTGCAGCCGGTCTTAGAGGCCATCTCGCTCTATGCCGCACGGGCCGCCGAAAAGCTGCGGACGCAACACCATCTTGCCATCACCCTGCACGTGTTTTTGCATACCTCGCCCTTCGCACCGCACTTTCACGCCGCGAGTGACATCGTCAAACTCCCGTATCCGACCGATGATACGCGCGTCATCACGGGGCTGGCGCGCGCCACGGCAGCGCGTCTTTACCGCCCGGGTCATGCGTTTTTGAAGGCAGGGGTCGGACTGATTGACCTCGTTGACAAAAAGTATCACCAGTGTGATCTGCTGCATCCGGGTCAGCCGGCAACATCAGACAGGATCATGAACGTCATGGACGGGATCAACCGGGCGGCAGGCAAGGGCACACTGTTTCTTGCCGCCCAGGGCGTCAGCAAGCCATGGGCTATGCGCCAGCAATTTACCTCACCCCAATACACCACCCGGTGGCGGGACATTCCGGTGGCGTTGAGCCAGGCAGCACCGTCACCCCACCGGCGTTCGTCCCCTGCGAGAGGGTGAGCGCCATCGATTCAAAACGCTAAAAAACAAGAGGAATCTCCCGCCGTTACGTGGCTAACCCGCATTAAAACGTGCTGACTGGCGGAGAGCGTTGTGCGCCTTGCGTGTAAAAACAATCCTCATTGCATCAAACATTATACCTACTCCGTACAAATGTGTCTGGAGGAGTGGTAGTTCTCAGGTATTGTTGATGTAGTGAGAGATAAGTCTTGTGTTTGCTTGGGGTTTTCGGAGAGAATGTACGAAGTAGGTATAAATACCTGTTTAAGTGTGCCTTTAGAAAAGGGGAGGTCGCATGAAGGTGAGGGGCTCAAAGGCCACACTGGCACTGATCAACACCTACAAACCGCGCATTGCCGAAGAGCTGCGTGCCTTACAACACGTGCTCGAGGACTTTGGTGGGGCGCTGGAGAGTGAGTTGCTGCATGCCGTGGTCTTCGAACCGGTCGGCGCCAACGAGGACAGCGGTATTCGACCCGTCGGTTATCGCGAGCTGGGCTTTGCCGCATCGATGGAAGCGGCCGTGACCGCCTACCAGACCATTGACTATGGGATGACTGATCGGGTCAATCGCTCCATCAGGTGCTATGGCGCCGTCGGGGTACCGCGGCGCATCATGAACATGGCCGTGCGGGTAAATCGGGAGAAGAGTAAGTTCAAGGCGACGTTTCGCGAGATCGCCGACAAGCGCGTGCGGATTGCAGGACGAGACAGCAATAACAGACCCACCGTTGAGCTTAAAGCACTGTCGACGGTGATACTGCGTCAGCTGCAGTCATCGAGCGTCAACCGCCTGGCCGCCTACCGCGAGGTGCAACTGTTCGATGCCACGCCGCTCTCGATCGCCTTTACAGAGAGCCATAATCGCAGTGTACCGACGAAATCGGCGGCCGAGTTGATCGCAGCGCTCGCACTGCGCGTCGATGGGACGGCGCCAGACTCAATCGCCGCCGATGACATCGCGCGGTTGAAGGCCTTAAAAGACCGCGACGAACGGCTGATCGACCGTAAAAGCTTGTACCCGCGCATGCGGGCCAACGTCAAATTGCGTGAGATTGACCCGAAGACTGATAAGCAAAAGACCCAAATGATCGTGGCGGAAGTGCCCATTTTGTATCCCATCACCGCCCGCATGGCACCACCCGATATTCATCCCCCGAAAGTCACGGCGGCGCCGCGCCAACGGGCATTGCTCAGCGAGCCGGAGCCCTACATCCAGACCTGGCCTTACTACCGCCTGACGCCGAAAGGCTTTGCTCGACGTGAGAAGGTGGCGCAATCCACCCAACGGAAATAGGCCGGGCTTCGCCGCGGACAACGACGAATACTCAGGGAAATGGCACGCGTTGGCTGCCCGGGACCTCGCTGGGCGCGATCGTTCGCGTCGCATCCGTCAGCGCGTGTTGAGTGGTCAAACTGCGGATGATGGTCTCGCGCAGCCCGTCGTCCACGGGACACCAGCGTGTGTGGTCAGCGCCGGATTGAAACAGGGGCCACACGCGATGCAACGCGATTGTCTCGCTGTCGCTGGACCGGTCAGCCTGAGCAATCGCCGGCTCACGGCCTAGCTCCAGGAAAATCACTCTGCCTGGATCCAGGGCGAGCGATTCACACAGCTGCTGTGCATAGCGCTCATAGTGGTGGGTCACCGAGCCGGCCGGGTTGTCGTGCCGCTCGGCCAGCATGAGGAGCGTGTGCAGATCGCTCTGACTCATGTACGCATCAACGAGGCCAGGCCGCTGGTCGAAGTCTTTCAGGCGGAGCCGCCGGTGTGCTATTCACTGCATCGCGGGTCTCCAGGCGCGGTGGGCGATCGTGAGATCACACGATCCTACACGCCTATGTCTTCAGCGCATACTGTCCAAGGCCGGTACGCACGATGAGTCCCTGTTTCGTGTAACGACTGAGCGCTTTTCTCACCTGCACCGGATTCGCCTTCATGGCGGTAGCAATGGCTTGCGGGGTGCGGTATTTGCCGCGGATGGCCGCGAGCACGGCCGCCTGCGTCACTCCCGCTGTGTTGCCGCGTTTAACGGGCGCCTTTTTGGTGGCACGTTTTGCTTTGGCCGGCTTTTTCGTAGTGGCTTTCTTGACCGCCTTCTTTGACCTTGTCTTTGGTTTAGCCTTTTTAACCGCTGCTTTGGCGCCGCCCGCAATCGTGACGTTCACCACACCCAACGATGCAAAGCGTTTCGCATAGGCGCGCACTTTCTTCAACGGCACGTGCAGCTGCAGTGTCACTTTGGTGTTATCGGGGTGCGGTTTGGTCTGTTTGAGTACATCTTTGATGGTTTTCATGGTCGTGTATTCCCCTCGCTGCTCTGGACGTGTTCTCAATGGGCGGCGCGGAGCTTGTCGTTATCAGCGGGCTTTGTCAACACCTTAGGAAGCGGGGAGGGGCGCCCGTGGCAGCGTTGTGTGTGCTGCGCCGGCATGCGTTCGATCACAGCCGGTATCGTCAACGGACGTAAGGTCATGACGCCTCTCTCTCCCGGCTATGAAAAAGGCACTGGGTTAGACAGCACGAAAGGAAATGACACGGGTCTTGCTGGCACCTTCCTTTGCGTACCGCCGTCGGTTAGTCATCGACACCGTGCCATGAACAGACGCTGGGTGGCAGAATGACAGGTGGTCGGGACACGACGGAGCGGACAGGTCTCTACCCAACATGATCAAATGATCACGTAGCGACAACATTGCGGTTAGGTTGATCGACTACCGTCAACATCGCTAATGGGTTGCGTACCTTCAGGGGTCGGATCTGACGATGGTTTATCCCGCGGGTGTCATTCGCTAAACTGAGCCGTTAGTTAAAGATGGCTGAATCAGGGATACAACCAACAATTTGTACTATTCTCTAAGGGAATAGTGAGCCTATTGTGCAGGAGTTCCGGATAGCGATGAGACGCAACAATGGTAAATCCAGAGCGATGTATGGCATATCGCGCATTGACGACGATGTTCATCACACGCATGCATGGCGTGTTAGTCTGTGTCGGCGTGGCAAACGGTATGTCAAGAATTTCCCTGACAAAAAATGCGGGGGTAAGCGTAAAGCATTGACGTTGGCCAAGCGGCACCGTGATGCATTGCTGATCAAACTGCCACCTATCAGCCGCAAAGAAATCTGCTTGATACGACGCTCCAACAATACTTCAGGTATTACCGGTGTCTGTCAATATGCAAAGCCCTATGTGCTGAGCGATGGCACGGTCCGAGAGAAGTGGTACTGGGAAGCGAACTGGCCCGATGACCAGGGTAACGGCGTGAGCGTGAGCTTCTCCGTCAAAGAGTATGG
>JBPCXK010000740.1:0-5033 GCA_051008635.1 Gammaproteobacteria bacterium | reverse complement strand
CTGAACAGCGCGCGGTCACGCCTGGCCAGTCTGCGGTGTTCTACCATGGCGATGAATGCCTCGGCGGCGGCGTCATCGACGAGACTATCCGTACCGACGAAGACGGCGCCGCGCGCCGGCACGGCATGCGATGAGCGCGAACACCGCCATCCGCAATCGCACCATCGCTTTGGCGGGCCTGTTTCAGTGCGTGCACCTGGTGCAGCAACTCGCGCGACAGGGTCAGGCCGATCAGCTTGCGTTTCAGGATTGCCTCGCCAGCCTGTTCAAGCGCGATGCCGAGAGTTATGCGGATGTCTACGGCGGTATCGATAATCTCACCACCGGCCTGAACGTGCTCAAGAGCCAGCTCGGCCGCGTAAACCAAAACTATAATGTGGAGATCAACCGTTACGGCGTCACGCTGCTGCATCTGGAGAAAAAACTCTCCACCCGCCCCGACATGATCGAACTGATCGGTAACGGTCTGGACGCGGCCCGCGCGCAATTGGAGTTTTTCAGCATCGATCATGAAAACGTGATCCACAAACTCGCCGACATATATCAACAGACCATCAGCAGGCTTGGCCCACGCATCATCGTGCACGGCGAGCAGGCGCGCCTGAGCGACGCCGACACCACGAGCCGTATCCGCGCCCTGCTCCTGGCCGGCATCCGCGCGGCCGTGCTCTGGCGCCAGGCCGGCGGCAGCCGCTGGCGGTTGCTGATGGGCCGTCAGGCGATAATGCGCGAGACGAACGCCTTGTTGGCTTAGGCCGCAATGCTTGCGGCCTGCAATATTGCGGCCACCTGTCGGTCTATCCTGTGGACCGCAAAAATCGCATAATCCTCATCCCCCGCGAACCCCATACTCGTCAGGAGCATCATGAGCAACAGCTTCAAAGCCAGGGCAACCCTCGATCTGAAGGGTAAAAACTACGAAATCTTCCGCCTCGATGCAGTCAAAGGCGTCGCGCGTCTACCATTCTCGCTCAAGATACTGCTGGAAAATCTGCTGCGTTTCGAAGACGGCGCTTCGGTCACGGCCGATGACATCGAGGCGCTGGCAAGCTGGGACGCCAATGCCAGCCCTTCCAGGGAAATCGCCTACCGGCCGGCACGTGTGCTCATGCAGGATTTCACGGGCGTGCCCGCAGTGGTGGACCTGGCCGCCATGCGGGACGCCATGAAGGCGCTCGGCGGCGACCCTAACAAAATCAATCCGCTGTCGCCGGCCGAACTGGTTATCGACCACTCCGTGCAGGTCGACACCTTTCGCAACAGCAACGCGCTGGATCTGAATACCAGGATCGAATTCAACCGTAACAAAGAGCGCTATGCCTTTTTGCGTTGGGGCAAGTCAGCGTTTTCAAATTTTCAGGTCGTGCCGCCCGGCACAGGTATCGTGCATCAGGTCAACCTCGAGTATCTGGCGCGGGTGGTATTCACGCGCGAGCACGGCGGGGTCACACAAGCTTATCCGGACACCCTGGTCGGCACCGACTCCCACACGACGATGATCAACGGTCTTGGTGTACTCGGCTGGGGTGTCGGCGGCATCGAGGCCGAGGCCGGTATGCTCGGCCAACCCGTTTCCATGCTGATCCCGCAGGTGGTCGGCTTTCGTCTGAACGGCAAGTTGTCTGAAGGCGCGACTGCTACGGACCTGGTGCTGACCGTCGTCGAAATGCTGCGTAAGCACGGCGTGGTCGGTAAGTTCGTCGAGTTTTTTGGCGATGGCCTCGACAATCTGCCGCTCGCCGATCGCGCGACCATCGCGAACATGGCGCCGGAATACGGCGCGACTTGCGGCATCTTTCCCGTAGACACGGAAACCCTGCGTTACCTGGAACTGTCCGGCCGCCCGGCGGAGCAGATCGCTCTCGTCGAGACCTACGCGCGCGCGCAAGGCATGTTTCGCGAAACCGGCTCGGGGCAAGCCGACTACACCGCGACGCTGGAGCTCAACCTCGGCGACGTAGAGCCCAGCATTGCCGGGCCCAAGCGTCCGCAGGACCGCGTACCGCTGAAAAGCGCGCAACGCGACTTCCGCACGGCCATGGAGAAAATTCAGCACGAACGCGCTGCTGCCGGCAACGCGCGCGCAATGGACACGGGTGGCAGCGCTGCGCTCGCAGCCGGCGAAGCCCCTCAGACTGCAGCCGCGCAGGTGAGCTTCGAGGGCGACACCTTCACGCTCGCAGACGGCGACGTTGTGGTGGCGGCCATCACATCGTGCACGAATACGTCCAACCCCTCGGTGATGGTTACCGCCGGATTGCTGGCGCGCAAAGCGCGCGAACATGGGCTGAACAGCAAGCCCTGGGTCAAGACCAGCCTCGCACCCGGCTCACAAGTCGTGACTGACTACCTCAAAAAGGCGGGGTTGATGGACGACCTGGAGGCAATTGGCTTTTACCTCGTCGGTTACGGCTGCACGACGTGCATCGGCAACTCCGGACCGCTGCCCGAGCCCGTCGGCAACGCCATCAAGCAGAATGACATCATCGCCACCTCGATTCTGTCCGGCAATCGCAATTTCGAAGGCCGTATACATCCGCTCGTGCGCATGAATTATCTGGCCTCACCTCCGCTGGTGGTCGCCTACGCGCTTGCCGGCACGCTCGACTACGATCCATACAACGATTCGCTTGGCGAAGACAACAGTGGCAAGCCGCTGTTTCTGCGTGATATCTGGCCGAGCGCCCGCGAGATACAGGAAGTCGTCAGTGGCAACATCGACTCAGAAATGTTCCGGCAGGCGTACGGCACCGTTTACTCGGGCGACGAACGCTGGAACGGACTGGAAGTCACGGAATCGGAACTCTACGACTGGAAAGCGGAGTCGACCTACATCCGCAAGCCCACCTTTTTCGACGGCATGACAAAAACGCCAGGCCCGGTCGCGCCAATCGAAAACGCGCGTGTCCTCGCGTTGCTGGGCGATTCGGTCACCACGGATCACATTTCTCCCGCCGGCGCGATCCCGGTGGACGGCCCTGCAGGACAATATCTGCAAGAACACGGCGTGCAAGCAGCCGATTTCAATTCCTTTGGCTCGCGCCGCGGGAACCACGAAGTGATGATGCGTGGCACCTTCGGCAACATTCGCTTGCGCAACCGGCTCGCACCCGGCACCGAAGGTGGCTGGACAGTGCACCAACCGTCGGGAGAGCAGATGAGCATCTACGACGCCTGCATGCGTTACCAACAAGACGGCGTGCCGCTCGTCGTCCTCGTGGGCAAGGAATACGGCACAGGTTCTTCACGGGACTGGGCGGCCAAGGGCACAATCCTGCTCGGCGTCAAAGCGGTCATCACCGAAAGCTTCGAGCGCATCCACCGCTCCAACCTTGTTGGCATGGGCGTGCTGCCGCTGCAATTCAAGCCGGGCGAGAGTGCGCTGCACCACGGCCTCGACGGAAAGGAAGAGTTCACTATCGAGGAGCTGAATGACGGCGCGAAAGAGCTGAAAGTCACCGCGACGAGCGCCGACGGCAACAGCAGGTCGTTTCAGGTTCAGGTACGCATCGACACGCCGCAGGAGATGGAGTACTACAAGAACGGCGGGATCCTGCACTACGTGTTGCGGCAGCTTGCGGCGTAGCCGTAGGGTGGACATTGTCAAAGGAAATAAGAGCGGGTTCGAAGCCGCAATAGCGGTTTGCTCTGACAAAGCCGGGCTGGTTAATGAGGCTCTCAGTGCAGGAAAATTTCGTCCATACGGCCGCGGCACCTCAAACGCCAGCGCGCTACGGAAGTTGAGATGCCCGACAGCCTGGTCGAAACAGTTGGCCGTCTGCCTCGCGACTGGAAGACCAACATGCGAACTACTCAGCAGATAGGGGATAGATGGATCGCAAGCGGCGCTACTCCGGTACTCGCCGTTCCCAGCGCGCTCTACGAGTGCCGAGGCGAACAACCGTTGAACTATCTGTTGAATCCAAATCATCCCGGTTTCGATCGATTGGACGTCGGGCGCTTCGCCAATCTGAATGTAGATCCTCGAATCGTGTGACATGTCCCTGGCGGGTACTGTCAGACAAAAGATTAGCGGGTTCGAAATCGCCATAGTCGGCAATGTCAGGCCGCAAGTTGGCGCCACTCCGCCAAGGCGGCAGAGCGTTTGTTCTGAAGCGACTTTGCACTCCTGAATTTCGCCATTGCCCGTTCTCGTCGTCGGAAGGGCTGATGTGAATTCTCGGCCCCGACGTGTGGCTCAATCCGCAGAAAAAGGGTAACACCAGCGAGGAAATGTTATTAGAGCTCGCGTGAACTAAGCGGACAACTACCTTGACAACCGCCGGCTACGTGTACATCCTAGTCAACCAGATTATGTCAATTACTTCGGCGGCACCCAACCACGCCGAGATGATGGGTTTCCTGAATAAGCATTCATCCTCTTTACAAGCAGTCTTAAACTGCATGCTCGTCGCAGCGGTTCTCTCTAACGGTTGTGCCACTAACGTCAACAAGCAGTTAGTGTTAAGCGAAGAGCAATATTATTTCGAGTTATCGGAGCCTTTGCCGGTCAAAGATGCTTTTCTGCCGAGTGGAAGTTATCGCTGTTACTACAAAGATGAGAAGGGCTGTTACTTTGAGGCGCCCGCAACGTTGAAGGTAAACATGCTGTTCTCCCGCGGAAGAACCGGGGGAGTATATGTTATTCGATCCAGCCCGATTCAGGCCTTCGTCTACTCCCAGGACAAACATCCAGGATCAACATATGTGTATGGCATTGGTTCGATCACTTATGGGGGTAGTGGCTACTATGTCGTAGGCGACCCACTGCCGGACTCTGTGGTCTCCTCAATCCACATCCAAAAGGAGGATAGCGAATGAGAACTAAACTTCTATCCCTTGCTACGTTACTGCTCGTAGTTTTTGTAATCGGTGGCTGCGCCAGTAAACCAGTAGCCGTTGAGCAGGATTTCTGGCAAAACACAAACCAAAACATCGCAGTAGTTGTACACCAACTACCACAGAAGATGGGGCTATTCAAAGAAGGTGGGCAAGGCTTGCTGGACATCGCTATCAGCGCCGCAGTCACTGGG
>JBPCXK010000739.1:0-4628 GCA_051008635.1 Gammaproteobacteria bacterium | reverse complement strand
GGGTGGGCGCCAGCAACACCCACGGCACGTATTTCTCGCCGGCGCGTGCGGCGCCGATCGACCCGCGCCGGTCGTCGATCAGCGCGGCGGCCTTGTCTACCGTAGACAGGGTCCCTGCCTCAACCTTTTAGCAATTTCACGACACGGGCTTCAGCTTCTTGCATGGCAGCGTCGGGTTCCTTGCGGCCGTTCACGCCGGCCAGAATTTCCTCGTACAGGATGCGCTGCACCTCGACTGCGTTGGTGAGGCGGTACGGTGGGATGGCGATCGGCGCCGTTCCGCGCGCGCCAAAGTCCTTGAACGCCTGTAGCATCGGTACTTGTTGAGTGATTTCAGGGTTCTCCAGATCCCGCTTGAGGCAAAGGGAGGATTCGCCGCCATCGCGGAACAATTCATATGCAGTGCCCTCCGACATCCAGGCGAGAAACTTGTAGGCTTCCGAAAGATGACGGGACCGCGAATTGATGGTGATGGACCAGCCACCGACCATTTGCTGCTCGTAGCGCTCCGTCGGAGCGACGGTATAGCCGAACTGGCCCTTGTGCGGGCCATCCTCGATGCCAACAACGACATCGGACCAAGTGATCATCATGGCGGCGCCGCCCTGACTCATGACAGAAGAGCCTTCAGCGTAATCAAAGCCGGCGACGCCCTGCGGCGTAAACGGTAGCACCTCGCGCAACCGGTTGATGGCCCGCGCGCCTTGACCGTGCGAGTTGAACACGGGCGTATTGTCCTCATCGAGCACGCCGTCGTCAGTCGGCGCGATCTTCGTCATGCCCATCAAGCGCGTACCCCAATCGCCGCTCATGTGCGCATCTTGGCCGCCCAGCAACAGTACGTTACCTGCAACCCCGTCGCCGTGGAGCTTCTCGGCGGCGGCGCGATATTCGTCCCAATTCGTGGGGACTTTGTCGATTCCGGCCTTCTCAAACAGGTCTTTTCGGTAGACGAACACTGGCGTTGTCATCACCAGTGGTAGACCCCAACGTTTTCCTTCGTATTCCGTGTAGGTGAGCGCCTCGGCGGCGAGATTGTGCAGCTGCAGGTCGGGCAGCGACGGATCGCCCGCCTTGATGTCATCCAACGCGGCCGCCCAACCGTTACGCAACGGCTGCCGAATCCACAGGTTATCCAACGTGATGATGTCGAAGGTGTCCGAACCCTGGCTTAGCTCGATCAACATCTTCTCGTAATGAGATTCATAGGGGTTCGATTCGCCGGCTACTGCTACGCCCGTAGCTGACTGGTAAGCGTTGGCGACGCTGCCGGTTAGCGCGTCCGACCAAGCGACGTTGCTGTTCAGTATGTTCAGCTCGGCGCCTGCAGCGTTAGCCGGCAGAATTCGATAGCTGGCAGCCGTCGCGGCGAGTGCGGCGGACGTCTTAATGAAACGACGCCGTGAAAAACCTCGGCTCACACGAATAGTGTTCATCTCATCCTCCTCTGTGGGTCGCGGCGCCCGGCACGACAAGCCGGCGCTCAATGAATCCACGCGCAAGCAGCGAAAACCGGCTGATGAGGTGCTGGCGAGCACATGGTTTTGTAAACGATTTCATTATTGGTTGACACCGATTGACTGTCAAGCAATTGGGCAATTGTTCTATTTAGTTATAAATATCAGAGTGTTGCGGACACTCCTGCGAAGATTTTTCATAGCCGTGATGTTCCTACCTGTGTTTCTTGCAGGGAAATGAGTCCGTGTTGTTGATATTTGATGTAACCGATTACATACTGAATTACAGTCACCGGCAAGTGGCATCCCAAGTTCTGCTGCGAAACCTTAGGAGAGTCTCATGAGTGAACTACATGGAATTTGTGTGCCCATCTGTACACCGTTTGCGATGGATGGGTCGGCGATCGATGACGCGGCGCTACGCAACCACATCGATTCGATGATCGAAGCGGGCGTGGACATCATCGCGGTGTGTGGCGGGACCGGTGAGTTTCCGTTTCTCGCTGAAGCCGAAAAGCGTCATATCGCCGAGGTTGCCGGCAAACACATCGACGGACGTTGCAGGTTCATCGTGCAGACTTCGGCGATCCGAACCGAAGATGCGATCGAGGCATCGAAGCACGCCGAATCGACCGGCGCAGATGCCTTGTTGGTGCTGCCGCCCTACTTTGAGGGACCGAATGAAGACGGTGTCGTCTGGCACTATGCGCAGATCAGTGGCGCCATCAGCATACCCATAATGGCGTACAACATCCCGCAGTTTTCAGACTTTGACATCACCCCGGACATCTATGGTCGCCTGACGCGCGAAGCGGAGAACGTGCGCTACATCAAAGACAGCAGCGCCGACATGCTGCGCATTGAGCAGCTCACGGCGATGGGCGCGAAGGTGTTCTGCGGCTGCGACTATCTCATGCTGTATTCGCTGATGGCGGGTGGCGCTGGCTGTTTTTGGGGTGGCGCGAACGCGATCCCCAAGCAAGCGGTGGAACTCTACAAGCTGTTCCAGACCGATCATTTGGCCGAGGCTCATAAGCTCTGGCGGCGTCTTCAGCCCCTGAACAAGCTGCTGTGGACGATTCCGTTCAATCCGGTCGCAAAAGAAGCCAGCAACCTCTCCGGGCGTCCGGTCGGTGAATGCCGCAGACCGGTTCTGCCGCTCAGCGCCACCGAGAAAGCCGCTGTAAAGGAAGCGATGGCCTCGGTGTTGAACGGTTGAGCCTGAGACCCCGCTTCTCTACCGCGATAACACCGCCCTCTGTCGCAAGGCCCAACAAGGCATCATGAGCGCCAAAGTAAAGGTATCCGATGTTGCCAAGCTCGCCGGCGTCTCCGTCGCTACGGTATCGCGAACCTTCAGCAGCCCGCAGATGGTACGGGAGAAGGCTCGAATGCGGGTGATCGAGGCCGCCCAGTCTTTGGGCTACAGTCCGAATCCGGCTGCGAAGGCCTTGAGGTTGCAGAAAACTCATATCGTCGGCACCGTCATCCCTGCGCTCGATTACGCCATTTATGCCCGGATGGTCAACTCGTTCCAGCAAAGGCTGACGGCCCAGGGGTACATGGTGTTCGTGCTGGCGGTGGGATTCGATAATACCGACCTGTACGAGCCCGTCCGGTTGCTCGTCGAAAGGGGGGCCGAGGCACTGCTCATGGTCGGTCGCATCGAGGACGAGCGTCTGCAAGGGTTTCTCGAAGAACGAAAAATTCCCGTCATCACGACCTATTCGTTTCATGCCGATGGTCCGTTCCCGTCGATCGGCTTCGATAACTACGCGGCAAGCAAACAACTCGTGGACTACCTGATAAGGCTGGGCCACCAGAACCTGGTGATGGTGGCGGGTCCTACATCCGGCAATGACCGTCAGCTGAGTCGCATTCGCGCCTTTCGTGATATGGCTGAAGCAGCGGCAATCGCCGGTTCGGCCCATGTCATCGAGAAGACCTATTCCTTGCCCGAGGGCGCCGCAGCGCTTCGGACCATCCGGACAGAGTTCCCCGACACGACGGCTATCATATGCAATAGCGATGTGCTGGCGTTCGGCATCCTGACCGAGTGCCGAAAACTCGGCGTGTGCGTACCCGGCGACATGACCGTTACTGGTTTTGACGATCTCGAATTTGCGGTCGCGCTCGACCCACCTCTGACGACCGTAGCGGTTCCGGCTCACGAAAT
Organism: Gammaproteobacteria bacterium; assembly: GCA_051008635.1. GTDB lineage: Bacteria > Pseudomonadota > Gammaproteobacteria > JBPCXK01 > JBPCXK01 > JBPCXK01. The sequence goes on along the minus strand of JBPCXK010000739.1, from coordinate 995 downwards.
GGGGCAGCGTACTGCCGAAGCATTGTTGGATGCGATGACGTCCGGTGGCGAGATCGCCTCGGTTCGCCTTGAAACCAGCCTGATCGTGCGGTCCTCGGCGTCGAATCCACCGTCCTGAGCCGGCCCCACTGGTCGCTACAGCCCCGTTTGATGAGGTCTGAATGGGATGCGATTGAGCAAAATGATTACCGTCGTCGGCGCCCACGCTGAAGGCGAACCCAACGAGGTCATCACTGGCGGCGTGGTCGATGTACCGGGCGTCACCATGTTCGACAAGGCACGCTGGCTGGAAAGCGAGGGCGATTCGTTACGGGCATTTCTGTTGCACGAACCCAGGGGTAAGGTTTCCCAGTGCGTCAACCTCGTGCTGCCTTCCTCCCACCCCGACGCTGATGTGGGATTCATCATCATCGAATCTGCCTCATATCCGCCCATGTCGGGCACGAACACCATCTGTACCGTAACGGTGCTGCTGGAAACCGGAATGCTGCCGATGCGCGAGCCGTTGACGACGCTAACGCTCGAAGCGCCGGGCGGCTTGATCCGCGTCGAGGCTCACTGTCGGAATGGTAGATGTGAGAGCGTTAAGTTCCAAAACGTGCCTTCGTTTGTCTTTTTTACCGACCGAGAAGTCGAAGTGCCCGGGCTCGGCACGATTGCTGTGGATGTGAGCTATGGCGGTATGATTTACGTGATCGTGGATGCCGCGCCGCTTGGCTTTGCGATCGAGCCGTCTGAAGCGCGCGACCTCGCCGAGTTGGGAGAACGGATCAAGCTGGCGGCCGCGGAGCAACTTCCAACGGTTCACCCGGAGAACCCGCAGATCCACACGATCAACCAGACCTTGTTTGCCGGGCCGCTCAGCGAAGTCGAGGGGATTAAGACCGCCCGTAACGGGGTTATTGTCTCTCCCGGGCGCCTTGATCGCTCACCCTGTGGTACCGGCACCAGCGCCAGGCTCGCCCTCATGCAGGCCAAAGGGCAAATCGAGCCGG
>JBPCXK010000738.1:0-4706 GCA_051008635.1 Gammaproteobacteria bacterium | reverse complement strand
TCAATTTCCGCTCCGACGGCATGAATTCATCGGGTAGTCTGCCCATCATCCAGGTGCAGGATGGTAAGCCGGTGGTGATCGCGCCGGCGTCGCTGAAGACGGCGGACGTACGTCTGAACTGACGCAGCGTATCGACTCTCATCACAGCCCTCTCCCTGATCCCCGGGGAGAGGGTTCGCTTCCTGTCGGCTGATTCCGTGGAAACGCAGATACTGGTCAACGGACTGGTGCTCGGTGCGCTTTACGCTTGCATTGCCGTCGGCTTCTCACTGGTGTGGGGCGTGCTCAACATCATCAACATGCTGCACGGCTCGCTCATCGTCCTCGGTGGCTACATCGCCTTCTTCGCTTATGCCGCGTTCGGTCTGCATCCGTTTCTCGTAATCCCGATCGCCGGCGCACTGGTCGCAGCGCTCGGCTATGTGCTGCAACGATTCGCCATCAACCGCGTGGTTACGCAACCGGTGCTCACGACCCTCACGCTGACCTTCGGGCTGGACATGATCATGTACAATCTGATGACGGTGGCGTGGACCGCGACGCCGCGCCGCATCACGCTGGATCTTGGTAGAGTTGAAGTCGCGGGCCTGCTGATGCCGGTGGACCGACTCGCCGCGATGTTGTTGGCGATATTGCTGACCGGTCTTTTGTATACCGTGCTGCGTAGCTCGAGGATCGGGCGCGCGATCGTTGCGGTTCGCATGGATCGCGACGCAGCGGCGCTGATGGGGATACGGGTCCCCGAAATTTACGCAATAACGTTCGGCATCGGGGCATTCATGGCGGGTGCTTCCGGTTGTTTGATGGCGGTGGTCTACCCGGTTACACCCAATCTCACCGGCTTATTCATCGGCAAAGCCTTCGTGGTGTGTGTGCTCGGAGGACTCGGAAGCGTACCCGGAGCGCTGGTCGGAGGACTGGCGCTCGGGGTCATCGAGAGCTTCGCCGGCCACTGGCTCGGCCCCCAGCATGCCTTGACGGTCGGCTTCGCGCTCATGCTGGTGCTGCTGCTGGTACGGCCAACCGGGCTCATGGGCGTGCGAGGTTACGAATGAAGCGCTGGCCCTTCGTTATTCTCGCCATGGTCGTCGTGTGCCTGATAGCGCTGCCTTACCTCAGCAGCAACTATTTCGTGCGCCTTGCAACATTCGTCTGTCTGTTTGCGGCGCTGGCGCAGTCCTGGAACTTCATAGGCGGTTATGCAGGCTACCCCTCACTTGCCACCGCGGCATTCTATGGATTGGGCGCTTACGCTGGGGCGATCTGCCAGAACCATGGCGTGCCGATGGTGCTCGCCTGGGTGATCGCATCGGTGGTTGTCGCAGGTTTCACCGCCGCACTCGGTTATGCCGTGCTTCGACTGCGGGGTCACTACTTCGCGGTCGGCTCCATCGTCAGCGTGGAGCTTCTGCGCCTCAGCCTCTCTGCCTGGGACAGCCTTACCGGTGGCGGCGGCGGTCTGAATGTGCCGATTTTTCCCGGTGGCCCACAGGCCGTCGGGCAGCTGTTCCTCTATGTGATGCTCGGCGTAGCGCTCATGACGCTTGCAGTCACGATTGCGGTAGACCGCAGCCGTCTTGGTTTCGGCCTGCGCTGCATTCGACAAAACGAGGACGCGGCGAATGCCATCGGCATCAATACCACGCTCTACAAAATTATCGCCTTCGTCCTTTCTGGCACGTTCTGCGGCACCGTCGGCGCCATCTACGCGTCGTGGACGAGTTACATCGACCCAACGGATTCCTTCAATATCGTGCTGACATTAAAGGTGCCGGTCATGGCCCTGCTCGGCGGCGCCGGCACCGTATTCGGCCCCGCGGTGGGGGCTGCCACCTTCGTGATCATGGAGGAGGTCATCTGGTCGAACTTTCTCGAGTACAATCGGGCGATCCTCGGCGTGGTGATCGTCATCCTGATCTTCTTTCTGCCCGGGGGCTTGCTCAACATACGCCTGCGCCGCCGTGCAGGCCCGCAAGAGATCGCCAAATGACGACGACGGCACCCATACTCGAGCTCGAGCGGGTGTCGCGTCGATTTGGCGGAGTGGTCGCCGTCAACGAATTGACGTTCACCCTGAATCGAGGCGAGCGGGTGGGACTCATCGGACCGAACGGCGCCGGCAAAACTACCCTGGTCAACCTGATCACCGGGGTCCTGCCAGTAAGCGCGGGCGCTATCAGGTTCGACGGCGAGACGGTAACCAACCATAAGCCGTATCGCGCCGCCCGCCGAGGTCTCTCTCGCACCTTCCAGATCGTGCAACCGTTCCCGCAGATGACGGTGCTCGAGAATGTCGTCGCGGGAGCGTTGTTCGCGGGTTCTGCTGTGAGTCGGCGTGCGGCCAAAGACGAAGCGATGGCTCAGCTGGAGTTCGTCGGCCTGCAAAAACGCGCACACGCGCAAGCCGCATCGCTGACCCTGGCGGATCGCAAGCGCATCGAGCTCGCCACGAGTCTGGCGATGCGTCCAAAGGTACTTTTACTCGACGAGGTAAACGCCGGCTTGAATCCGACCGAGGTCGACCGCGCGCTCGACCTCATCCGCGCGATCACGGATCGGGGTGTGACCATCCTCATCATCGAACACCTGATGAAAGTGGTGCTTTCGCTCAGCCATCGGGTGTTGGTCATGCATCACGGTGAGCTCATCAGCGATGGCCCACCGAACAAAGTAGTCAACGACCCCCTGGTGATCGAAGCCTACCTTGGAAGCCGATTTGCAGATCGGCTCGCCCGTGGTGGCTGAGCCGCTCCTCCAGGTGCGGCAACTCGAGGCCGGCTACGCTGACGTGCAAGTGCTGTGGGGAATCGACCTCGATGTCAATGCGGGAGAAATCGCCTGCCTGGTTGGCTCCAATGGCGCCGGAAAGACCACATTGTTGCGCACCATCTCGGGGTTGCTCTCACCAACCCGCGGACACTTGAGATTCAACGGGGCGGACATCACCGGCGCAAGCGCTGATGCGGTGCTCGAACACGGCATTGCGCACGTACCTGAGGGACGGCGCCTGTTCAAGGGACTCAGCGTGCGGGACAATCTGTTGCTTGGCGCCTACCTGCGCCGCGACGGGCGTGAGGCGGTGCAACGGGATCTTGATTTCGTGACCACGCTGCTCCCGATCCTCGCCGAACGCCGCACCCAGGATGCGTCGACCCTGTCGGGCGGAGAGCAACAGATGTGCGCGATCGGGCGCGGCATCATGTCGCGCCCCAAGCTGTTGATGATCGACGAACTCTCTCTCGGGCTCGCGCCACGGGTCATGGACACGCTGATCGAGGCGCTGATGGAGATCAATAAAACCGGAATTTCGATACTGCTGGTTGAGCAGGATGTGTTGACGGCGTTTGAGTTGGCGACGCGCGCTTATGTTGTCGAAAGAGGGACGATCTCCCGGTCCGGAGACACCCGAACACTGGCGGACGACCCCTCCATTCGCGAGGCCTATCTGGGAATGTGAGCACGTACCAGTGTTCGATCTGACAATGATCGCGCCCGCGGCACGTGCCGACAGACAATGACAGTGGTAATGTAAGCTCAGGCTGTCGACTGTGGTTCGACTAGAAGAGGAGACGGGCGAATGGGCCAATCCGTGGCTTCATCACCACCTTGGAGATTATAGAAAATGAAAGGCACCAAACGAAGATTAGGACTGCTCGGGACAATGATGCTGGTCGTTTTCAGCATTATGGGGCAAGCAACTGCGGCGGATGCGATTTGTTACAACTGTCCGCCGCAATGGGCCGATTGGGCATCTCAGCTCAAAGCAATCAAAAAAGATCTCGGTCTCGACATCCCCCACGACAACAAGAATTCGGGACAGACACTTTCACAGCTGCTGGCCGAAAAGGATAATCCGGTCGCAGACGTTGCCTACTACGGCGTTTCTTTTGGTATTGCCGCAAAGAACGAGGACGTTGTGGAAGCCTACAAACCAGCGCACTGGGAGGATATTCCTGAAGGCCTCAAGGATCCCGATGGATCCTGGTTTACGATCCACTCCGGCGCCCTCGGACTTTTTGTAAATGTAGATGCGCTCGGAGATGCTCCGGTTCCAGCATCCTGGAAAGATTTGCTCAAGCCGCAATACAAGGGCATGGTCGGGTATCTGGATCCTTCCAGTGCTTTCGTCGGTTATGCGGGCGCGGTGGCAATCAATCGCGCTTTGGGCGGCAGCCTGGATGATTTCACACCGGCAATCGACTATTTCAAAGAGCTGGCGAAAAACGATCCCATCGTACCCAAGCAAACGTCTTACGCGCGGGTACTGTCGGGCGAAATCCCCATTCTGTTTGATTACGATTTCAATGCGTATCGCGGAAAGTACAAAGACAAAGCCAATGTGGAATTCGTGATTCCGCAGGAAGGCACCGTCGTGGTGCCTTATGTAATGAGCCTCGTAAAGAACAGCCCGCATCCGGATCTCGGCAAGAAGATCCTGGATTTCATCATGTCTGACACCGGGCAGGCGGTTTGGGCAAACGCCTTTCTGCGACCGGTTCGAGCGAGCGCCATGTCAGAAGAGGCGCAATCCAAATTCCTTCCGGCCTCTGAATACAAACGAGCCAGGCCCGTAGACTATGCACGCATGGCAGAAGTACAAAAAGGATTCGGAGAGCGGTATCTCAATGAAGTGAGATAAGCCTGCAATTGCCGCCGGGGCGACTTCGCGACCCCGGCGGCCGTGTTCCTGATACCCGCCTGAAGTG
>JBPCXK010000737.1:0-2993 GCA_051008635.1 Gammaproteobacteria bacterium | reverse complement strand
GCCAGGGTGTTGCCATCCGCGCTCAGACTGACAGCTTGACCGAACCGATCTCCGCTGAATATACCCACAACGGGCCCGCTCGTGCCCGGATTGCTCGCCTTGATATAGGCCTGCTGGCTCCAGGTGGCGCCAACGCGAGTGAACACATATACCGCACCGGAATCCACAGTCGCGTTATCGAGTTGATCACCATTGATGCCGGCTGCGCTGCTGTCCTCACCGTAAGCCCCTACCGCCAGAGTGTTGCCGTCTCCGCTCAGACTAAGAGCATGGCCGAATTGGTCGTCCGCTTCGGTGTTGCTGGCCTTGATATAGGCCTGTTGGCTCCAGCCGCTACCAGTACGTGTGAACACATACACCGCGCCCGAACTGAGCGCCAGGTTATCGGCTTGATCGCCATTGATGCCGGCTGCGCTGCTGTCCTCGTATCGAGCGCCCACCGCCAGGGTGTTGCCATCGGCGCTCAAGCCGAGACTTATACTGAACTCGTCACCCGCCCCGGTAGTACTGGCCTTCACGTAGCCGATGCTCGTCACCAGCGTGCCGCTGACCGCGACATTGGCCGAATCGGTACAGCCTGCCGCGTTGCAGCTTTGCAGCATATATTGCGCATTCACACGACTGTACAGCGGCACGACATGGTCAACACGCTGGACGCCCTGGGCAATGTCGTTGCCCACCTGGGCGAAGCCGGAAACACCGTCCGGGTTTTCAAGCAACTTGTAGTGGGTCGCGTCACTGACATCGGACCAGGTGAAACCAAAGGTTTTCACGCCGGGGAACGTCAGCGCCGGAATGGCCGCGGTCGCCGGCGCAACGCCGACGACGCTACCGCCACTACTACCTCCGCTGCTACTGCCGCCGCTGCTACTGCTGCTGCTACCACCACTGCTGCTATCACTACCACCGCTGCCGCCACAAGCGGTCAGCAACAGTGCAAGAATGAAGACGATACTCGTCGCCGCAGACCCTGTTCTCATATTAGTTCCGTACACGTAAGCCAAGTTAATATTGATGAGCCTAGAGATTTCACAGCCAGGAAACCACGCGCTCGCAGCGCCCGTATCGGCCCGTCGAGAACGTTTTCCATAGGGCCGAGCTGGCCGCTGCCTGGCAAAGTCAATAACTAATGACTACCGGCGACGGGCTCGCCCACCGGCCATCAGTACAGATACACCGCACCTGCCACTGACGACGACGTATCGGTTTGATCGCCATTGACGCCGGTGGCGTTGCTGTCGTCCCCGTAGCCCCCACCGCCAGCGTGTTGCCATCTCTGGTCAGACTGGCGCTCCATCCGAATCGGTTATCCGCTCGGGTGTTGCTGGCCTTGACGTAGGCCTGTTGGCGCCACATCGCCGGCGGGGAGCCGCCGCCGCTACTGCCGCCGCTGCTACTGCTGCTGCCGCCGCTACCACCACCACAAGCGGTCAGCAACACGGTAGTGAAAATGAAGGTAATACGCGTCGCCCCAGACCCTGTTCTCATAGTAAATTCCCTACACTCAAAAACATGGTATCCGCGAGCAAACGATAGCAGACGCTACCGTGATGGAAGTGCCTGCTGATCGGACCAAACAGCTAGCTCGTTAGAGAAGGGCTACCTCTGAAGAGAACATCGCGAAACAAACCGACCGCAGCATCGCTTTGCAGCACCTTTCGTCGGCTCGCTTTAGCCGTAACACTGAATATGAACCTTCGCGCATTACCGCGCCCGCGGCGCTGAAGCAACGCAACACCGACGCACTGCCAATGGACGACTACCTGCGTGCGCGGAATTTTTCCAACCGACAATCAATACAGATACAACGCACCTGCCGTTGGCGCCGAGTTATCGGCCTGATTGGCGTTGAAGCCAACGGCGTTGCTGGCCTCTCGATTCGCTCCTACCGCCAGGGTGTCGCCATCGGCGCTCAGACCGACGCTGGATCCGAACTCGTCAAGCACATCGGTGTTGCTGGCCTTGACGTAGGCCTGCTGGCTCCAAGCGCCGCGGATGTGAGCAAACACATAGACAGCCCCGGCACTCCCCGCCGAATTGTCGGCCTGGTCGCCGTCGATGCCGGCGCCGCCGCTGTCCTCTCCGCGCGCACCTACCGCCAACGTGTTACCACCTCCGCTAAGACTGACGGCATTGCCGAAGACGTCATTCGCGCGCGTATTGCTGGCTTTGACGTAAGCCTGCTGGTCCCAGTTCCCGTCGCCGCGCCTGAACACATACACGGCGCCGGAACTCGCTGCCGTGTTATCGAGTTGCTCGCGATTGACGCCGACCGCGGCGCTGTCCTCGAACACAGCTCCCACCGCCAGGGTGTCGCCATCCGCGCTCACGCTGATGGCAACGCCGAAATTATCCCCGTTCACCTCTCCCGCAGCGGGCCCGCCCGTGTTGCTGGCCTTGATATAGGCCTGCTGGCTCCAGGCAGCGTCAATGCGACTGAACACGTACACCGCACCGGAATTCGGCAGCGAGTCATTGAGTTGATCGCCGTTGACGCCGGTGGCGTTGCTGTCCTCGGTCGGAGCCGCCACCGCCAGGGTATTGCCATCTCCGCTCAGGCTGACGGTGGCGCCGAAGAAATCACTCACGCCCGTATTGCTGGCTTTGACGTAGGCCTGCTGGCCCCACGCGCCGCCAGTGCGATTGAACACATACACCGCACCGGAATTCAGCATCGAGTCATCGAGTTGATTGCCATTGACGCCGGTGGCGCCGCTGTTCTCGCCCTCGGCCGCCACTGCCAGGGTGTCGCCATCTCCGCTCAGACTGATGGCTTCGCCGAAGAGATCACTCGCGCGCGTATTGCTGGCCTTGATGTAGGCCTGCTGGATCCAGGTGGAGCCAAGGCGACTGAACACGTAGGCCGCGCCGGAATTCAGCGCCGAGTCACTGAGCTGATCGCCATTGACAGCGGTGGCGTTGCTGCTCTCGCCCATAGCCCCTACCACCAGCGTATTACCATCTTCGCTCAGGCCGACAGCGCTGCCGAAGAG
>JBPCXK010000736.1:0-3479 GCA_051008635.1 Gammaproteobacteria bacterium | reverse complement strand
GTCAATGCCTCCAGCACGTCCGGGTCGTCATCGATCACGAGTATCACGCGCCCGGCGGCGTCGGTGTGTGGGGTTGTCAGACCGCCGACTTTCGGGTCGGCAACGACCTCAGCGCCTAAAGGCACGGACACGCCGAAGGTGGAGCCCTGTCCCGGCGTGGAGTCGACATCTATTGGATGGCCGAGAAGCTGAGACAAGTGCCTGGCGATGGCCAGCCCCAGCCCGGCACCTGGGTTGCCCCGCGTTGCAGTTCCCGGTACCCGACTGAATTGCTCGAAGACCGTATCGCGCTGCGCGGGCAACACGCCAATGCCCGTATCCACAACTTCGATACGGACACCATCAACTTGTTTCGTGCATCGCACCTGCACTGACCCACTGTCGGTATAACGAATCGCATTGCAGATCAAGTTCTGCAAAAGTTGTTGCAGCAACCGTGGGTCGCTGCGAATTGCCTGGTCGCAACTATCCAGACTAAATGACAAACCTTTATCCTCTGCCTGCTTGTCGAACATGTCACGCATTCGATCAAACAACTTCTGGACTGGGAAGTCTCTGACTTCGGGCTCGATGTGACCGGATTCGAGCTTGGAAATATCCAGCAACCCGTTCAGCGAATCACCGGCAGTTCTCAGAGCACGTTCTTGCCTGACAATAATCTCCTGTGCCGTTGGATCGTTTACAGTCTTGGCTAGGGTCTTGTTGAGCAACTTCAGGCTCTGCAGCGGTTGTCGAAGGTTGTGGCTGGCCGCCGCCAGGAATCGCGATTTGGAGGCGTTCGCCTGCTCAGCAGCTTCTTTTGCAGCCAACATGTCCTGCTCCGCGGCTTGTAGTTCTGAGATATCTATACCAACGGCGCCAAGGCCGATGATATGTCTGTCGGTATCCCTCACCGGGAACTTAACGGTGAGGTAAGTGCGCACACCGTCGGCCAGTACCCACTCGTCTTTTTGGTTCGACGCCTTGCCCGCCTGCAGCACCCGTTGGTCGTGAGCCATAAACGTCTTTGCAGTTTCCGCTGGTAGCACCTCGATCGGCAGCTTACCGCGTGCCTCGTGCTCGGGCATACCGATGAGTTTTTCTAACTGCTTGTTCAGCAGTACGTAGCGCCCCTCGATATCCTTGAAATGGATTTCCGTCGGCGAATTATCGAACAGCGCACGCAGTCGCGCTTCACTCTCGCGCAGCGCGCTTTCCACCTGCTTACGCTCTTCCATCTGAGCAGAGAGTTCTTGATTAGCCGTCGCCAGCTGCGCAGTGCGTTCCTGCACCCGCTGCTCAAGCAGGTCACGGCTTTCGCGCAATTCTTGTTCCGCGTTTTTCCGTTGCGTGATATCCATGTGGGCAATGACCGCGCCTGATTCTTTACCGTCCAGGGGCGCTACGGTGACAGCGAACCAATGCGGCGCGGTCGGACTTGGGCAAGGGTACTCCACGCTGAAGGCGCCACGCTCGTTGCTAATGACTTCTGCGATGCCCGTGGCAATTTCCTGAGCGTCCTCCGCGAACGGGCCGGTGGCCTGCCCGCACACTTGCAGGTAGTTCATGCCGACACCTGCGCGTGCCTGGGCTGGCGCACCGTTGCTGGCAGCGAATCGGCGCCAGGCATCGTTCACGGCGATGATTTCGCCTTGCCCGTCGAGGACGGCAATATGCGCAGACAGTGAATCGAGCACAGTGCGATTGAAGCGCTCGCTTGTGTTGAGTCTGGATATGCCGGTTCTGAGGTTCTTGGTCATCGAATCGAAAGCGTGTGCTAACCCCGCGATCCCATCGCCGCCGCTCGTGCTGACGCTGACATCAAGGTTACCCTCAGCAAGGCTTCGGGCCGCGAGGGTCAGGCGGGTCAGCCTGCGGGTCAACAAATGTCCGAACAGCAGCGCGGCCAGAGCGACTATGCTCACGCCAACCACAGCCATCGCAATGCCGGTGTTACGCACGCGGCGATTGGCTTCGATGAGCGCCTCATCCGAGAACTCCATTGCAACTGTTCCTAGTGGCCCGGATGCGCCTGTCACGGTCATTTGGGTCCATTCGCTGTTCAGGGCCGGCACAATACTCGGCATTGCTGAGCCAACCAGGCCCGGCTCGCTGCTAGCAACTACTCTCCCGCCAACATCCGAGACTACAACGGCTTTGACACGAAAGTCTTGCTGAGCCTCTTCAATAAAGACCTGCGTATTGCCGTACTCCTCAGTGACAAGCGCATCTTTCACGGCGCTGGCCAGAAGACTGGCAATGACGTGTCGCGTTGTCGCTGACTGCGCTTGAGCGATATCAAGCGACATGGATTGCCTCTTCCACAGTACGGCAGCAATCAGTGCGCCCGCAAGGACGAAAATAGTGATTGCGATTCGAAACTTGAGTGACATGGGGTGATTACTTTTGGACAGGCACGGCTGCGTAACGCCGGACACTCTCGTAGTCGTGGTCTTGCGTCCGGACAAAGGCTTGGCCCGTGCCAATGACGCTAAGTAGCTGCCTGCCGCTGGCGTGCGAACCCCAGGAAAGAATGCGTTGGAGAAGCGCTTCCTGCTCCTTTCTTGGTACGCGCGAATGCACTGCAAAGAGCACGGGCGCAATCGCGGGTGTTTCGACCAACTTGCGCAAAAGAACACCTTGTGAGGTCTCGAACGACCGCACCGGTAACAGGGCGCTGCCGCAAGCATCGGCGCCACCGGTGATCACCGCCTGCAAGCAGGACGTGTGATTTTTGTAATGCCTCCAGGTCACGGTCGTTTCGCCAGCCGCTTGCAAATGTGCGGTGAGCAACCGGCTAACCGCTGCACGCTTCGGCGGCAACGCAACAGTCTTGCCTTTCAGATCTGAAAGCTTCTCCAGCGGACTGTCCATCTTGATCATGAGTACCGCAGCAAGCGGCTCTGGACGCCGCGCCAGCGGGAGGTAGCCGTATCTGTCGAAGGCCTCGACATAGTCGAACGGCTGCAGCAGGGCAATGTCGTAGCGTTGCGCCGCGAGTTCTTGCGCGAAAGTTTCGAAGTCCGACTTGGTACGGAAATGAATGGGTCTACCGAGTGCGGCGGAGAAATCAGCCGCAACGGGGCCGTAGAGTTTCTCCAGACGTACCGGCGGAAGATAAGGAAACACGCCGAGAACATAGGGTGATTTGACCACCTCGGCCATCACAGAAGACGGCGCCGCAGAATACAGTGTTAACAGATATGCGATGACAGCCACGTAACACTGGATAGCCGGCTTCCGCATGGCTGGAGTACGAGAATCTGTCTGTACAGCCATTATGGCGCGCGAGTCTCCCCGACGGGGTCTAATGTTGTCGTCCTGCCTGCCAGCGCGACAGTGAGGGAGCAAGACTTGTCCGCCTATTTCTAGAGGCGGTCCAACTATTTTGCTGGATTAAGGAGATCCTTCTGCGTCTCCAGACCGGAGACTACCGAATGAACGGCACGGCGGAGCCAGCCAGCTACATAGATAAGCTTAGTCCTCGCCCAGAACATGTC
>JBPCXK010000735.1:0-3987 GCA_051008635.1 Gammaproteobacteria bacterium | reverse complement strand
CGGCTGGTCAATCTCAAGCAGCTGCTGCAGGCCTTTGTGCGCCACCGCCGCGATGTGGTCACCCGGCGCACGCTGTACGAGCTGCGCAAGGCGCGTGAGCGCACCCATGTGCTCGAGGGGCAGGCTGTAGCCCTCACCAACATCGACGAGATCATCGCGCTCATCAAGGCCTCGCAGAGCCCGGCCGAGGCGAAGACCGGGCTGATGGCCCGCACCTGGAAGCCGGGAGTGGTAACCGAGATGTTGGCCCGCTCGGGCAGTGAGGCCTCGCGGCCTGAAGGTCTGGGCGACGGGTTCGGCTTGTTGGACGACGGCTACCGGCTGTCCGACGCGCAGGCGCAGGCGATTCTCGATTTACGCCTGCACCGCCTGACCGGCCTGGAGCAGGACAAGATCGTCAAGGATTATGGCGAGCTGCTCGATCTTATCGCCAGTCTGCTCGAGATCCTCGCCAATCCGGATCGCCTGATGCGGGTCATTCGCGACGAGCTCGAGGCTGTCAGGGATCAGTTCGGCGACAAGCGCCGCACCGAGATCCTGACCACGCAGCTCGACCTGACGATGGAAGACCTCATTCCCGATGAAGAGGTGGTCGTCACCCTGTCGCACAGCGGGTACGCGAAGTCGCAACCACTGGACGCTTATCGCGCGCAACGCCGCGGTGGACGCGGCAAGATGGCGACCTCATTCAAGGATCAGGATTTCATCGACAAGCTGTTTGTCGCCAACACCCACGATACGATTCTGTGCTTCTCGAGTCGTGGCAAATTGTACTGGCTTAAAGTTTACGAGTTGCCGCAAGCCGGGCGCAGCGCGCGGGGCAAACCCATGGTCAACCTGCTGCCGCTCGAAGAAGGTGAACGTATCAACGCAGTCTTGCCGATCCGCGAATATGCCGACGACCGCTTCGTCCTCATGGCGACCGGTAACGGTACGGTGAAAAAGACCCGCTTGTCCGAGTTCTCGCGCCCGCGTCCGAGCGGCATCATTGCCGTGGACCTGAGGGGCAGCGATCAGCTCATCGGCGTGGCCATCACGGATGGGAATCAGGACATCGTGTTGACTGGTAGCGCGGGCAAGGCGATTCGTTTCAACGAAAACAATGTGCGCCCCATGGGCCGCACCGCGGGCGGTGTGCGCGGTATCAAGCTTGGCAGCGGTCAGCGGGTTATCTCGCTTATCGCGGTAGAACCCGGCGCCGAAAACGCGGTGCTGGTCGCGACCGAAAGCGGCTTTGGCAAGCGCACGGCACTTCCCGATTTTCCGCTGCAAAAGCGCGGCGGACAGGGTGTCATCTGCATCCAGACCAACCAGCGCAACGGCCCGGTCGTCGGTGCCGTGCAGGTCATGCCCGACGACGAGATCATGCTCATCACCAACGGCGGCACGCTCGTGCGCACACCCGTGCAGGACGTCTCCGCCATGGGGCGCAACACGCAGGGCGTGATACTGATACGGTTGAGCGACGAAGAGAAACTCGTCGAGATGGAGCGCATCGCCCGCTTGAATGGGGACAACGATGCGAACGGAGGCGACGGTGCTGGCGGGGATGAGCCGGTGTTGCACTAACAACAATCAATGGCTGACAGCTCGATTTACAATTTCAGCGCCGGTCCGGCAGTCCTTCCCGCCCCAGTCCTGCAGCGCGCCCGAGACGAAATGCTCGACTGGCGCGGCTGTGGTGCGTCGGTGATGGAGATGAGTCATCGCAGTAGCGAGTTCATGTCTATTGCCGAGCGGGCCGAGGCGGACCTGCGGGAGTTGCTGGCCATTCCGGCGGATTACCACGTCCTGTTCTTGCAGGGTGGGGCGAGCAGTCAATTTGCCATGGTGCCGTTGAATCTGCTGCGCGGACACGGCCGGGCGGACTACATCAACACCGGTCACTGGTCGAAGAAGGCGATTGCCGAGGCGCGGCGGTTTTGCGACGTCAATGTCGCTGCCTCGTCGCAGGACACGAATTTCACGAGCATTCCACCGCTTGCGGATTGGCGGCTGAGCCGCGATGCGGCCTATGTCCACTACACACCCAACGAGACCATCGGTGGTGTAGAGTTCCACTGGATGCCGGATATCGGCGACAAGCCGCTGGCGGCTGATTTGTCATCGACCATATTGTCGCGGCCTGTCGACGTATCGCGTTTCGGCGTGATCTACGCCGGTGCGCAGAAAAATATCGGACCTGCCGGCTTGACGGTCGTCGTCGCGCGCAAGGATCTCATCGCGGAGTCTCCATCCGACGCACCGACCATGATGAGCTATCATGCGCACGCAGCCGCGGGCTCAATGTTGAACACGCCGCCGGTCTATGCCTGGTACATCGCCGGTCTGGTGTTTGAATGGTTGAAGGGGCAGGGCGGGCTCGAGGCCATGCGCGAACGTAACGCGCGCAAGGCAACCCGACTTTATAGGGCGATCGACGATTCGGACTTCTACCGCAATCCAGTGGAGCCCGCTTCGCGCTCCTGGATGAATGTGCCGTTCACGCTGGTCGACGACACGCTGGACAAGCGCTTTCTGCGAGAGGCGGCCGACAACGGCCTGCAGAATCTCAAGGGCCATCGTTCGGTCGGCGGCATGCGCGCCAGCATTTACAACGCCATGCCCGAAGACGGCGTGAAGGCGCTGACCGCGTTCATGGCTGAGTTCGAGCGGCGCAACGGGTAAATCGTTTAATGTACAAAGTACTCACGCTCAACAATATCTCGGCCAGGGGCCTGGAACGTTTTCCGCGAGAGCACTATGAAATTGCATCCGAGTTCTCGCAGCCCGATGTCATCCTCGTGCGCTCGGCCAACATGCACGACATGCAGCATCGCGATAACCTGATCGCAATCGGGCGCGCCGGCGTTGGTGTGAACAATATTCCCGTCGATACGCTCAGCAAACGCGGCGTCGCGGTGTTTAATGCGCCGGGCGCGAATGCCAATGCGGTGAAAGAGCTGGTGATCGCGGGCATGCTGGTCGCCAGCCGTAACCTGACGCAGGCACGTGACTACGTTATCGATCTTGAAAGCGCGGGCGATGCCCTGCAAAAGGAAGTGGAGGCGGGCAAGAAGCAGTATGTTGGTTTCGAGCTGCCCGGGCGCACGCTGGGCGTCGTCGGGCTGGGTGCAGTCGGTGTGCAAGTCGCCAATACCGCCAAGGCGCTGGGCATGAATGTGCTCGGTTACGACCCGACCATTACGGTTCAGCGCGCGTGGCAGTTGTCGGCCGAAGTCGAGTCCGCCGAGAGCATGGACGATTTGATGTCGCGGGTGGATTTCGTGACGGTGCACGTGCCGTTGATCGATGCCACGCGCAAACTGATCAACCGGGAGCGCCTGGGGCTCATGCGAGAGGGAGTCGTGGTGCTGAACTTCGCGCGCGCCGAAATCGTGGACGAGGATGCGATTCTCGCGGGCATCGACAGCGGCAAAGTGCACAGCTATGTGTGCGACTTTCCAACCGAACGACTCAAGCGTCACCCCAAAGTCATTTGCTTTCCCCATCTTGGCGCCTCGACGCGCGAGGCCGAGGAAAACTGCGCGATGATGATCGCCAACCAGATTCGTGACTATCTTGAAAACGGCAACATCAGCAACTCGGTCAACTTTCCGGAGGTGCGTCTCGTGCGCAAGGGACAGGCGCGGCTCGCCATAGCGAACGCCAACGTGCCCGACATGGTCGCCAAGATCTCTCACGACCTTGGCCGGCACAACATCAACATCGTGCATATGATCAATGAGTCGCGCGGTGAGATGGCGTACACGATGCTGGATACGGAAACAGCGGTCGAGCCCGCGGTCGTCGACGCCATCGCTTCGATCGAAGGCGTGCTCAAGGTGCGGTTGATCGACTAAGGGTTCTGCCAGAAATAGGTTTGCATTTCTTAGGCCTAGGCGCCCGTGTGGCAAGGCGCGAGGCAGGCGAATAGCCGGCTATTTAACTGCCGAAGCAACGCCGCCACGCGGGATGGATAGGCCTAAGAAATGTGAAGTTATTTCT
>JBPCXK010000734.1:0-4154 GCA_051008635.1 Gammaproteobacteria bacterium | reverse complement strand
CGCACGGTGGTGAGCGAGGCGAGGACGACGAGGGTACGTCGCACATGAGTGTGTGGGATTGAGTAATCGTTAAGGTCATATGAAGTGCACTTCATATGACCTTGTATGAGGTGAACATGAATATGTTGTCTAAGCTGCCGGAGAACGGCAGTTTTCCGTGCCGATCAACAACCTTTGGCGATTTGCACGCCAGCTGACTCGACATATTTTCTGCCGTTCTTCGAACCCAAAGTCGGAGGAAGGCAGCATGTTGAGTACCTATTTCACAAGCAAGCGGACGTGCGAGCGCTACTATCAAGGGCCGGCCGGTGACTACCTTGACGATTTCGCCGAATGGCTTGCTGAACGAGGCTACAAGCACGCCACGATACGCCGTCGCATCATCGGCGCTGGACAGTTTGCGCAATGGGGCCAATCAAGATTCTCGTCCATCGCGGAGCTGAACACGGATGCTCTGCGTGCCTTTAGCCGCTCGCTGGCCCGCAAGAGTCGACTCCGAAACGCGCGTGGCCACTACCAGGCGTGCTTCCGAGGCGCTCGTAGCTTTGTGCACTTCCTTCAAGCGCGCGGTATCGTGGCTGTCGGCGAAGCGGAACCGCCACAGGCCTATCCGCAACTTTTTTGCGCGTTCCAGAGCTGGATGTTGGCGCACGCAGGTGTTACCCGGTCAACGGTTGACGGCTATCGTGCCATTGTGCTCGACCTGCTGTTGAGGGTCGGAGAAGCGCCTGAGCAGTACACCGCCAAGGCGCTGCGTGATTTTGTTCTGTACCGGGTACGCCATCACAACCGCGCCAGCGCGCAGAATGTGGTCTCAGCCATGCGCATGCTGCTGCGATTCCTGGTCGTTACCGGACGTCTCGAGCCCGGACTGGAAGGGGCGATCCCAAACGTCGCAGCATGGCGGCTGCGAACTCTGCCTCGGTCGCTACCCACAGAGGAAATTGAACGCGTCATTGCCGCGTGTGACGCGAGCACGACCTTAGGTGCTCGCGACCACGCGATTATCTTACTGTTAGCGCGGCTAGGACTGCGTGCCGGAGAGGTGGCGGCGCTGCGCATCGATGATGTCGACTGGCACGGCGCCAGCATGCAAATACGTGATAAATGTCGTCGAAAGATGCGGTTGCCGCTCCCGCAAACGGTCGGCGATGCGCTGTTGCACTATCTCGAGCAGTTTCGACCACCGCTCGAGGTGGAGCAAATCTTCATCACCACGGTTGCCCCCTACCGCTCGCTACGCCGGGTCACCGTGAGCCAAATCGCGACCCGGGCGTTGCGCCGCGCTGGCGTTGCAACACCCGTCTTCGGTGCCCATTTGTTCCGTCACTCCGTAGCCACGTCGCTACTCAACCAGGGAGCCTCGCTACAAACGATCGCGCTCGTGCTGCGTCATGCTTCGCTGGAATCGACCCAACTCTACGCCAAGGTCGATCAGCGGCTGCTCCACGAAGTCACGCTGCCATGGCCGGAGGTGGTGCCATGCTGACTCAAACCGTCGAGACGTACTTGTCGGTGCGCCGCGCAGTCGGGTTCAAGCTGACGAGCCTGGAGCGCTACTTGCGAAACTTCGCCTGCTTCGCTGCCAACAGAGGCGATCAGCACATCGTCGCGCAGACAGCGATTCACTGGGCCGGCCAAACGGATTCACCAGAGCAATGCGCTTTGCGACTGCAGATGGTGATTCGACTGGCGCGCTTCAGCCGTATGGATGACCCGCGCCATGAAATCCCTCCAGCCGGAGTGTTCCCTCGTCGTCACCGCCGCCCGACACCGTACATCTTCAGCCCGCAGGAACTCCAGGCGCTGTTCGCGCAAGCCGCCGGACTTGGCCCGCCAGGCTCTCTGCGCCCATACACCTACCGAACCCTATTGCCGCTCCTGGCGGTGACCGGGCTTCGGATCTCCGAAGCGATAGCCCTTCGCCTGAGCGACCATGTATCCGGCGGGCTTGTGGTCCGTGAGACGAAGTTTCGCAAGAGCCGCATGGTACCGCTGCATCCCACCGGCCACGCTGCACTGCAGCACTACGTTGACAAGCGCCGCGACTTTGCGCGTGGCGATGAGGACCATATCTTTATCTCCGGACGTCACCATGCGCTGTGCGCACATGTCGTGCGTGAGACTTTTTACCAACTGCTGGCTGAGGCAGGCATTACCCGTACGAACGGTCGAGCGAGACCGCGGCTAATGGATCTCCGCCACACGTACGCCACGACAATATTGGCCGCAGGCCCGGATAACCGAGACGAGGTATGCCGCCACACCATTGCGTTGAGCACGGCTATGGGGCACAGCTGCATTGCCGCCACGTTCTGGTACCTGGAGCGCACGCCAGCGCTGATGAACGATATTGCCGACGCGTGCCAGGATCGTATGGCGAGGAGGCAACCATGACGCCCGTCGCACCCCACATCAGCGTTTTCCTGCGTGATCACCTCCCTCGGCAAAAGGGCGCCAGCGTGCAAACGTGCGAAACCTACGCCTACGCATTCCAGCTCTTGTTCACCTTCGCGAGCCAGCGCCTGAAGGTCTCTCCCTCAGCGCTCTACCTCGAGCAGATCGACGCGACGCTGGTTATGGACTTTCTGAAGTTCCTGGAGGCAGAGCGCGACAACGGCATCCGCACACGCAACGCGCGCCTGGTGGCCATCAGATCCTTCATGCGGTTCCTCGAGTATCGAACACCTGCGTTACTCGGCCAGATTCAGCGCGTTCTGGCAATCCCGACCAAGCGCGCCGATGAGCGCCTGATCCATTGGCTGACGAACGAGGAGATCGAAGCGCTTCTCAATGCACCTGATCTGCGCACACGCGACGGGATCCGAGACCGTGCGATGCTGCATCTGTGCTTTGCCGCCGGATTGCGCGTCTCTGAACTCGTCGGTCTACCTCTCACTTCGGTGCAGTTGCAACCAACCGTCCAGGTTCAGATTCAAGGCAAGGGCCGCAGGGAAAGAGCGCTCCCACTGTGGTCTGAGACTGCACGCGATTTGCGTGCTTGGTTGGCAGTGCGCGGCGACGCATTGGTGCCGGAGTTTTTTCTCAATGCACGCGGTTCTTCGATGACCCGATTCGGTTTTGAATACATCTTGAACAAACACCTGCGCATCGCCGGCCGACGTTGCTCCTCGCTCACTGAGAAACGCATCACGCCACACTCGCTGAGACATTCCTGCGCCATGTTGGTACTACAAGCGACTGGCGACATCAGAAAGGTGTCGCTGTGGCTTGGACACGCCAGCTTGCAAACTACGGAAGTCTACTTGCGGGCTGATCCCACTGAGAAGATCGAGGCGATCGAGAAATTGTCGCCTCCAACGCTCCGGCGTGGCCATTTCCGTTCACCGGACAAACTGCTTGCCTCTCTTCGAGGTTGACAACGAATATGTTGGGCCATCAGCGCTGCAAGGACCAGTGACTGCCGCGCCGGTGGCCAACTCATCAACATATTCATGTTCACCTCATACCGTCTCCAGCGTGACGTAGCCGACCACGTCGACCACGCGTTCAAGGCACTCGTAAACCGGCGGACGGTGCGCGGGTAGCGGTTGCAGGTGTGGCTTCTCCAGCACATACGCCGCCTCGGGCGACATCCCCAGCGTTCGTTTGGGCTTTGAGTTGGCGACCGCGTGGCACCAGGCCAGCGCCTGGGCGTTGAGGTCATCGAAGCTCTCGAAGGTGCGCCCGGCGAGGAAGTTGTTCTCGATGTAGTGGAAGTTGCGTTCCGCGACCGCCTTGCGATCGGCATGACCGACACGATGGGCACGCAAGGTGACGCCGTAAGCGTGAGCGAAGGCGCGCATCTCCGGCGCCATGATGGCCTCGGGGCCGGCGCCGAGCGCGACCAGTACCGAGGTATTGTCGATGATGCACCGCCCACAGGTGCCATCCATGAAGGCGAAGGCGGCGGCTAAGAAAGCCTTGGCCTCGAAGCGGGTGAAGCGCGGGTAGTAGCGGATGAACAGTCGCCGGGAGTAGGCCAACGCCAGCGCTGCGCACTGGGCCGTCAGCGTCTTGTCGGCGAGTCTCAACCGATGCGGTGAGGTGTCGTGTTGCATCTCTTCGCCGGGGGCAAAGGTGTAGGTGCCGGCGCGGCGCGGTGGCGTTCGCAGCTCCGCCTCACGCACCCAGCGCGTCAAGGTGGAATAGGC
>JBPCXK010000733.1:0-3715 GCA_051008635.1 Gammaproteobacteria bacterium | reverse complement strand
ATGCATATCCGCATCCCCTGCGCTCAGCCGAGGCCGGAGGCAACAGGCGGCCGGCAGCACCAATGTCGCTCAACGTGGAATGACGCCAGTACGGGCTAAGTGACCGATCCCCTTATCAGTCCTGAATTTGGGTCGCCATGCGGGTCCAGTTGGTTGGCTGGGGGCACCCAGCGGCAACGAAAAGCTTCACACGAGCGTAATCGATCCGAATCACGGCAAGTTTTCAGTAGTTGGAACGACAAAGCAACCGGAGTTGTGATAAATGGAAGCTACACGCTGTGTTTCCAGATTTATCTTCAGTCTTTTTCTGTTGGCACCAAACTTGGCTATGGCGGCTAACCATTATGTTCGGGCAGGAGCCACGGGCGATGGGTCTGACTGGGCCTACGCTTACAACGATCTCCCGTCTAGCCTGGTACGAGGGGATGTGTACTACATTGCCGACGGATCCTACAAAGGCCATAGGTTCGCTGATTCTGACCCGCAACTGCAACTGATCACGATCAAGAAGGCGACTAGCACCGACCATGGTACTGACACCGGTTGGTCTACTGCCTACGGTGATGGGCAGGCGGTTTTTAATGGTCAACTAGAGTTTATAGGCGACAACTACCTGATCGATGGCCAGACAGGTGGTGGGCCCGGGTCTTGGAAGTCGGGTTTCGGTTTCGTATTGAACGCCGGTGGAGGCAAGGGAATTCGCGGGACATCCGGGTCAAATATTGCGATCAGGCACATCGAGATATATGGCCACGGTGATGACCTTGGTGAGTGCTGTGCGAACGATCTGCTCTATTTGCTTGGTGGAAGCAACTACACCCTGTCTCATGCTTACTTACACGACGCCGGACGAACTTTGTATCTGATCCGAATCAGCAACGTTTTTACCGAGTATGTTTATGGCGGCAAGTTCGAGAGCACGCCGGAACAGCACTCCGAGATAGCCAGTGTCGTCGGCGATCACATTACGTTCGCAAATTCCATTTATGATCATGTTGAGGGGACCGGTGGCTTGATCGTGGAAGGGGATGACCTGCAGGTCTATGGATGTGTCTTCAATCAAACCAATGATAGTTGGGGAGGCGCAAATGGCGTGATCGGTACTTGGACAGCGAGCACACTAACCAATGCAAGAATCTACAATAACACGTTTCTCGATGCTCAGCGCCTATTTGGATTTTACAATACACCTTCTACGGGAAACAGAATACACAACAATATATTCTACAGCAGTGCGAAAGCAGATTTCGGAGGTGTCGAATCCCATGACTACAACCACTATGTCAATATGGTCGACGACCGTGTTCCGGTTGAGAAGAATCGCACAGTAGTAAGAGACTCAGGCAACCCGTTCGTCAATGTGGGCGAAGACGATTTTCGCTTAATCCGTGCGACTCGAGCTGCACCGACGTTGTTTCCACCATACAACAAGGACCCTCTTGGCGCGCCGCGCGGTGCCGATGGTACGTGGGAGCGAGGGGCCTATGAGTTCATTGGTCCAGATGGTCCCGATACCACACCGCCGGCGGTAGCTATCACCAGTCCTGCGAATGGCGCTACAGTATCGGGCGTAAAGACTATTTCTGCTAAGGTGTTGGACGGGACAGGTGTGACCAGTGTTCAGTTCAAGCTGGATGGTAACGACTTGGGCTCAGTCGATCGGTCGTCGCCCTTTGCGATTTCCTGGGACACGTCTCAGACGGCGAACGGCTCTCATACGCTAAACGCGGTGGCTACCGACAGGGCAGGCAACGTCGCAGCCTCGTCTGCTGTAACGATTACGGTCGATGACACGTCGCCACCGCCACCGCCATTATTGCCACCGTCGTCACCGACCGGACTTACTATAGAGTCCCGATCTTGAGCAGTGCGCGGCTCGCGCAGCCGACATTGGTCCATTCAATCGAACACAACAACTCTGTTCAGTTCTCCAGCGGTGCTATGGCGAGCGGCCTCGCCACTATGGCATCGCGTCAAGTGACTCGAGCAGGCAGCACCCGCAGCATGGAGTCGGTCAACCCGCCGTCGACCGGCAGGTTCTGGCCTGTCATACAGCCGGCGTCGTCGCTCAACACAAAAGCCACCACACCCGCGATGTCGGGTTAGGGGTCGGCAATCCTGCCGGCGGGCACGATAGCTTCGCGACGCGCCTTGAAATCCGCGTTGGCATGGGCCGGTTCGGTCATCGGGGTCAGCACCATGCCTGGCGATACACAGTTTGCGCGAATGCCGTCAATACACGGGCAACCTCCTATGCGACTGCGAGGCTGCGATGCCGAGCGACGCCGCCGCCGCGCACCGCGTTGATATTCTCGACGCGGTGTTCGAGTACATCAGAAACCAGCGCACTGACACGTGGCGCAGCAGTTAGAATTCTGGGCGAGGCGTCAACCGGCGTCGCGTACGCGCGCGCCGACGAATAGTGCACTGCTGGTCGTTCTCTACTAGGCTGAAGGCCATGTGCGGGATCTACGGTCAGAGGATACCCCATGACGGTGTTTCGCAGGTTCAGGATCATGACCCTGCTGTACGTCTTGCTGCTGGTGGCGGGAGGCGCATGGCTGGCCGGCAGTCGCTCAACGTCGTGGGAGAAGCCGCTTCGCGTTACGCTGTATCCGATTGCCGGTGACGCCAGCGAGGCAACGCGGAGTTACCTCCAGCGCCTGCAGCCGGACTTTTTCGTTGAGATCGACGAGTTCTTCGCCCTTCACGCCGCACGCTACGGTGTCGCGTTGGCGCAACCGGTGCGGATCAGTCTCGGCCCTGAGGTAAAGGAACTCCCACCTGCTCCGCCAACCGGTGGCAATCCGCTGGCGGTGATGCTGTGGAGCCTGAATCTGCGCTGGTTTTCCAACTTCGCGCCTGAGGATGATGAAACCTACCCGATGGTGCGCATCTTTGTGGTCTATTACGACCCTGAACTCAGCCCACAACTTACCCACTCGCTGGGCCTGCGCAAGGGCCTGGTAGGTGTCGTCAACGCCTTTGCGACGAGGCGCATGACTGGCAGCAATGCCGTGCTTATCGCACACGAATTGCTGCACACGCTGGGTGCGGCGGACCGCTATGACCCTCGCACCGCCCTACCCACTTATCCGGCTGGTTACGCCGAACCGGACCGCTCGCCGCTCTATCCGCAACGCTTCGCAGAGATCATGGGTGGGCGTGTTCCACTTGCGCCCGATCGTGCCGCCATACCCCGCAGACTCAACCGAGTCGTCATCGGCCCGCTGACCGCGCGCGAGATTCGATGGACACGTTGAGCCGAGCCTGGTGCACCATGACGCGCGAGTTCGCACGCAGATTTATGCCGCTACGCCCGAGTTTAGGTGTTCCTTGACGGACAGATCAGCCGAGTTACAAATTGCTACGGCCATTTCTCGTAGTCCGACCCGACAGGGTAATTCGAACACACCGGCACCGGGAGGTGGCCGAAGCTCGCGGCCTACGCCGACAAGACGTTCACTCGCAAGTCATTTAGCTGCGACGCACTTGATCAACAAAGCAGGCTTTTCCTGCGAGGCGGGCCACACCAGCGCGGTGACACTGACCCAACGATTTGGCAGTGCGCTCAGTTTCAATGACCACTGCCACATGCTCTTTGTGGGCGGTGAACACGTCGATAGCGTCCATGGATTGAGTGTCCGGTTTCACTGGTTAAATGGCACCGACGAGCGCTGAGCTGACCCAACTGAGGCACACCATCGCTCAGCGC
>JBPCXK010000732.1:0-4425 GCA_051008635.1 Gammaproteobacteria bacterium | reverse complement strand
GCGGCCCGATCCGCTGAAAGAATTCGCGGTCGAAAAAGGCCTGCCTGTGATGCAGCCCGCTTCGTACAAAAAGCCGGAGGTGTGGGAGCAAATGAAATCGCTCGCGCCCGATCTGGGCGTGATGGCTTATGTCACGCTGTTCGTGCCGGAAGAGGCACTTAATGTCCCTACCCACGGCACGATTCAATACCACCCCTCGCTGCTGCCCGATCACAAGGGTCCGAGCGCGATCAATTGGCCGATTATCTTCGGCAAGAAAAAAACGGGCCTAAGCATCTTTTGGCCCGACAATGGGCTCGATACCGGCCCGATCTTGCTGCAAAAAGAGGTCGAAGTCGGCCCCGACGATACGCTCGGCAGCGTGTATTTCGACAAACTGTATCCACTCGGCGTTAAGGCCATGCTGGAGGGCGTCGATCTCGTGCGCGACGGCACGGCGCCCAAAATACCGCAAGACCCGAATGCCGGATCGTACGAAAGCTGGTGCAGGAAAGATGACGTGCAGATCGATTGGAGCAAACCGGTCGACGAGGTCTATAATCTGATTCGCGGCGCGAACCCTGCGCCCGGCGCGTGGGCGCTGCACGATGGGGCGGAGTTGCAGATATTCGACTGCGCCAGGCTTGACGTTGCGGCCGGTGCGCCCGGCGAAGTCACCGCAGTCGACGACACCGGGTTTACCGTCAGCGCCAGCGGCGGCCAGATCCAGGTCATGCGCGTCAGGCCGCAGGGAGCAAATAAGATCCCGGCCGCCGAATTCGCCGCACAAATAGGTATTAGCCCGGGCGTCCGTCTCGGCTAAATTCCGCCGCCGCCTTGGTCGCGCTGCCGCAGGCGCACGTCGCTGGGCGGACCGCCCCGCCTTTCAGGAACGGTGAGGATACACCGACGACATCATCCCTATTCAGGAAATCCAGAGTTAACAGGAGACAGCTCATGAGTGTGAAGAGCGATATCGAGATCGCGCGTGCCGCGGCCTTGAAACCTATCGGCGAGGTGGCCGAACGCCTCGACATAGCGGGCGATGCCCTGCAGCACTTTGGCCGCGACAAAGCCAAGCTGTCGTGGGATTTCATCGATTCCGTCAAGGACCGGCCCGACGGCAAGCTGATCCTGGTGACGGCCATCACGCCAACGCCGGCGGGCGAGGGCAAGACCACCACCTCGGTCGGGCTCGGCGATGGGCTCAACAAGATCGGCAAGCGTACCGCGATCTGTCTGCGGGAGCCGAGCCTCGGGCCGTGTTTCGGGATGAAGGGCGGGGCGGCCGGCGGCGGTTATGCGCAGGTCGTGCCTATGGAAGACATTAACCTGCACTTCACCGGTGATTTTCACGCCATCGGCGCGGCGCACAATTTGCTGAGCGCCATGATCGACAATCACATCAACTGGGGTAACACGCTCGGGCTCGATCCGCGCCGCATCGGCTGGCGCCGTGTCGTGGACATGAACGACCGCGCGCTGCGCAGCATCACGCTGGCGCTCGGTGGCATTGGCAACGGTTATCCGCGCGAGGGCGGGTTCGACATCACTGTGGCGTCCGAGATCATGGCGATCTTTTGCCTCTCTCGGAATCTCCCGGATTTGCAAAACCGTCTTGGCAACGTCGTGGTCGGCCACACCTCGGATCTCAAGCCTGTTACGGCCCGCGAGCTCAGCGCCGACGGCGCGATGACCGTGCTGCTGAAAGATGCGCTCATGCCCAATCTCGTGCAGACACTGGAGAACAATCCGGCATTCGTGCACGGCGGTCCGTTCGCGAATATCGCTCACGGTTGCAACTCCGTGGTCGCGACCAAGACTGCGTTGAAGCTCGCCGACTACGTGGTCACCGAGGCAGGCTTTGGCGCCGATCTGGGCGCGGAGAAGTTTTTCGACATAAAATGCCGCAAGGCGAAGCTCGATCCGAGCGCCGTGGTGATCGTCGCGACCATCCGCGCGCTCAAGATGCACGGTGGCGTCGACAAGGACAAACTCGCTAAGGAAAACGTAAAGGCGGTCGAGAAGGGCTGCACGAACCTGGTGCGTCACATCCGCAACGTCAAGTCTTTCGGTGTGCCTGTTGTGGTCGCCATCAACCGTTTCAGCGCCGATACCGACGCGGAGGTAGAGGTTGTTCGCAAGTCGTGCGACGAACACGGCACGCAAGCCGTGGATTGCACGCACTGGGCGAACGGCGGCGCCGGCACGGTTGAGCTTGCCGAGCGTGTGGTAGCCCTGGCCGACAGTGGCGCCGCGCAGTTTGTGACGCTATACGATGACGATATGCCGTTGTGGGACAAGGTCAAGACCATCGCCACCCACATCTACGGCGCCGACGATATCATTGCGGACAAGAAGGTGCGCGATCAGTTAAAGCGCTATCAAGAATCGGGTTACGGTCATTTCCCCATCTGCGTGGCCAAGACTCAGTACAGCTTCTCCACCGATCCCAATCTGAAGGGCGCGCCATCGGGCCATACCGTGCCCGTTCGCGAGGTCCGTTTGTCGGCCGGGGCGGAGTTTCTGGTCGTCGTCTGTGGTGACATCATGACCATGCCCGGACTACCGCGGGTGCCGGCGGCGAACAGCATCGGGCTCGACGAGAACGGTTTGGTGGTCGGGCTGTTTTAGATCCCGTACAAACCATTTTCTTGTGGGAGCGGCTTCAGAGGGTGTCGCAAAAGTCAAAAGAGGCACCTGTAGGGTCACGGTGAATTTGTGCTGACGAACTCCTGCAACAACATCAATAGGTTGCATGCAGCTCTGGTAACTTCTCAATAACCCGGGTGCGGGCCTGGTGTGCTCAGCGGGCTCGAGAGGCGGCTTCAGCGACAAGCTGGGGTAGTGGCGGGATGTTGTGGCTCAGGGTGAGCCGGTCGATGAGATAGTCCCAGAACCCGATCCCGAGTTTGTGACAGGTCTTCTTGAGGCTGGCGAGAGTATAGAATCTTTTTCTTCATTGCTGTGTCTCCGTGACTGAAGAAAAGTCTGGCAATACTTCGTGCGCCAGACGCTTCAGTGTTGTTTCGATATCCACGCGATTAAAGCGCAGGTTTATCGCGACGTGGTTCACGCCGATGTCTTCCAGTGATTTCAGATGAGTTCGTAGATGATCCGTACCCCAGCCGCAATCCCAGGTGAATGGGTTGCGGCGGCACCTTTGGGTCTTCAACGAGATCAACATAAAGCGGCTGCATCACAGGCTTGCGTAACTGTTCTGTGCGCCAACGCTTGCTCGCCAGTCGCGAATGATTTGCGCCTGTGCATCAACACTGCGCGGATACGCCATCCAACCATCGCCGTGCTCAGCGGTCCACTCGGGGTCTTGCTGACTGCCGCCGGTAATGAGCATCGGCAATCTTCCGCTCACTGATTTTGGCAGCATATCCATTCCGCCGTAGGGGATTCCATGGCTATTCTCAAACGTCGCCGAGTCCTTCGACATCTGTCTGATGTAGTCAAAGCTTTCACGAAATCGCTCGCCCCGATCATCGTACGGGAGGTTTAGCGCCGGATACTCCTGTGGCCGGTCGCCTGACGCGACGCCCAGAATGAGGCGATCCCCAGACAGAACATCGGCACTGGCAGTAGCCTTGGCGATATGCGCCGGATGGCGTAAAGGAAGAATGATACTTGCAACACCCAAAGCGATCCGCTCAGTTTGCCCCGCCAAGAAACCCAGATACACGAATGGGTCGTAGGTCTGACCGGCGTCGCCGAACGACGGCACATTAAAAGGGACGTCGCGCAGCCAAACGGCCGAGAACCCGAGTTTCTCGGCTAACTGTGCGCGCTCAAGATGACGGGACATGGTTGGTACTGGACCTTGCGAGTAGTTTTCTATCGGTACAACCAGCCCGAGGCTCAACCGGTTCGGTTCGAACACCGCATTGAATCCTCGATTAATCGGCTGGCCGACAGCAGCCTGGTGGCGCGAAAGTTGGCCGTCGATCACCGTCTGCTCGTTGCCTCTCCGAAATATCTCGAACAACACGGTATTCCCGCTACTCCTGACGAACTCATGACGCATCAGTGCGTGGTATTTCCTGGTGTCAATCGGTGGAAGTTTGAAACCGGTCAGACGATTGAGGCCCCACGTTCGTTCGTTGTCAACGATGGCGAGGCAATGCGTTATATGATCGAAAGCGGTTCGGGCATCGGCATGAAATCACTGTGGAATGCAGGCAGGAGCCTGGAATCCGGAGAATTGGTCGAGGTGCTGTCGGATTACCCGCTCTCGACCGAGTCTGCAATATGGGCGCTCTATCCAAGCAATCGGATCGTTGCGCCAAAGGTCCGCGCTATGATTGACTTCTTGCTCGAGCGATTCACGCCCGTTCCTCCGTGGGAGCGCTAAACAGCATCTCGTTTGTTTGCTGAAGCCAACCGTCTTGCCATCAATGGGTCGCCACGCCGCGAATATTTCTGTGCAGATACATATTC
>JBPCXK010000731.1:0-2738 GCA_051008635.1 Gammaproteobacteria bacterium | reverse complement strand
ATCATACGATGCAGATTCACGGGCCCGTTGACGCGGTACACATCGGCCGTATCCAGCTCGAACTCCTGGAGCAGGAAATCCACATTCTGCTGTGGCGCTGTATCGGTGATCTCCAGCCGCACGGCCTGTCCGTAATGGCGCGTCGGCAGCTCGCCCTTCAGCGCGCTGAGCAGGTCGTCGATATCTTCTTCGGAAACAAACAAATCGCTGTTACGCGTCGCCCGGAACTGGTAGCTGCCCGTGATGGTCATGCCCGGGAACAGCTCGGCCACGTGCGCATGAATCATGGAAGAGAGAAACACGAAATCGTCAGGCCCGCGCGCCAGCTTTTCGGGCATGCGAATGAGCCGTGGCAGCGAGCGCGGCGCCTGCACGATGGCCTGGCTGCTGTCACGCCAAAACGGGTCCTTGCCCTCCAGCGTGACGATGAAGTTCAGGCTTTTGTTGAGCACGCGCGGAAAGGGATGAGCGGGGTCGAGCCCGAGCGGCGTGAGGACCGGCAACACCTTGCTCACGAAATACTCGCGCACCCACTCGGCCTGTTCCCGATTCCAGTGCGTGCGTCGCACGAAGCGGATGTTCTTTTCTTCGAGGGCCGGCAACAGCACGTCGTTCAGCACATCGTACTGGCGGGCAACCAGTCGATGGGCGTCTTCGCCGATGCGGCGCAGCTGCTCCTGCGGGCTCAGCCCGTCCGGGCCAGGCTGCGGGATGTTCAGGGCGATCTGCTGCTTGAGCACACCGACCCGAATTTCGAAAAACTCATCGAGATTGGAGGTCGAAATGCACAGGAAGCGCAGCCGCTCCAGCAGCGGTACGCTGATATCCTCGGCCAGCTCGAGCACGCGTTGGTTAAAAGCGAGAAGACTGAGCTCGCGATTCAGATAGAACTGCGGCTCGGAAAGGTCGGCCGGCGGCTGCGGCGGCGCTTTTACAAAGGGCTGGTTGACCAGTTCCATCGGTCTATTATAGCGGCGTGTCGGTTGGCGGGGAGTGTGGCGGGGCAGAAAAACGCGGGGCTTGATGGCCGCTTGTGGGCCGCTTGTGTAGAATAGTTTCCTGATACCGACGTCCGACTACTCCCCGGCGGATGTTTCGACGAGTAAAAGGGGAGGCAGTGCGTTCTTAACCTGTCGGGAACGCGCGTGTAACGGCGAGGCAGGACTACAGTATCGGCCACAGACTGGATGTGGCCTCCAATGGGAAAGGGAAACTCCCATGGCGGAAATCAGACGCGATGCGATCTTCCGACACTTGCGTAACGAGGTATCGTTTGCTAGGGCAAATAGCACCTGCAACAAGGCTTGGTCGCAGGATGCGTACACGTTCAGTACGGACGACCCGACCGTTGCGGGCAAGCTGTACGAGGCTCTCGACCGGCGGGTTAATGCCACCGGTACACGGGGGTTGAAGATGGCAATGAAACTGGTCGACGGGGGTGTCCTCATTGTTATCGACTCGGAAGGTTCCTCGGAGGTAGAAACTGCGCTCGTTGCACGGTTCACGCAGGACGCCCGTTCCTGTTCGGTGCGGGGAAAGATCCCCGACGAAACGCTGCGCAGTCTCAAACTGCCTGAGCGGCGTTAAATGCGCGGAGGTGCCGGGGGAAACCATCTCCCGGCTTCCCTCCCCCCATATAGCGACTAACCGGCCCTGCTCTTCGGCGGAGACTCTAAGATCGTACTCACGTAAAACAATCGCCAGATCAGCACGGCCAAATTCGCCTGCCCCGGCCTACCGGATCGCCCCAAGACCAGGCGCTTGCCTGAGCCATCTGGAAAACACGTTTTCAAACGACTCCCTCGATGATGGGCTGCGGCATCCGGCCTGCCTCGACGCGCGATGGCGCATCCATTCGCCAACAGCTTGCGAGTGATGAGAATACAATGTAGTCTATTTGAATACCTCCTGCTTGACAGGCATGCATGAAGGCTACAACGGTTCGCCTGGAAGACGATGTGCTGGGACGAATCGACGGGCTCGCCAAAACCATGAGCCGCTCGCGCGCATGGGTGATCAAGGAGGCGATTGACCGCCTGCTCGATTACGAAGAGTGGTATGCAGACTCGGTACAACAGGCTATCGGCGCTGCCGAGCGCGGCGACACCGTGCCGCACGAACATGTCATGGAGGATGTTCGCAGACGCATCGATCATACGAAGTCCTGAACATTCTGTGGACCACCCCCGCCCATCGCAATCTACTGGCAATTTTCGACTATATTCTTGCAGACAACCCCACTGCGGCTGCACAAACCCTGAACAAAATCGACGCAGCAATTCGACGGCTAGCCGATCACCCCGGTCTGGGGCGACCGGGTCGAGTGAGGGGTACGCGCGAGCTTGTCATCGCAGGCTTATCTTACGTCGTGCCCTATCGCGCCACGAGCAGTGAGATAGTTATCCTGCGCATACTGCATACTGCGCGCAAATGGCCGGAGCTGTTTTAGCTGCCGCGCTTGCCGATTCGCAGGCGGCACCAATGAACGTCTTCGCGGCCGTCGACCTGGGCTCCAACAGCTTTCACATGATCGTGGCGAGTGAGCAGGAAGATCACCTTACATGTCATCGACCGGCTGCGCGAGCCCGTGCGGCTAGCCCGCAATTCTCATCACGGGGCGAGATGATCGCGCAGAGATTTGATTTCACAACGCATTTTCTGAAGGAGCGGAATACAGGTCGTATTTCCGAGAAGAAGAAAATGCGTTGTGGAATCAAAGATCAAGCGAGGGCTCGTCA
>JBPCXK010000730.1:0-12308 GCA_051008635.1 Gammaproteobacteria bacterium | reverse complement strand
GGACTCCCTTCTGATCTGCTCAACGGCATGTGGGCGGACCCACCCGCGCCATTTACCG
Source organism: Gammaproteobacteria bacterium (assembly GCA_051008635.1). Classification (GTDB taxonomy): domain Bacteria; phylum Pseudomonadota; class Gammaproteobacteria; order JBPCXK01; family JBPCXK01; genus JBPCXK01. The sequence continues at coordinate 12,250 of JBPCXK010000730.1, read as the reverse complement.
ACGTTGTGCACGAAGTAGCGGAGGAATACGTCGCGAATCCGCCAGGCACGGTGCTGTCCTATTCGAACGTCGGCGTTACGCTGCTCGGCCACGCCATCCAGAATGTCTCCGGGCAAGCGTTCGCCACGCACATGCAAGAGATGTTGCTGCGGCCACTGGGGATGAACGATTCGTACTTCGCCACCGCGCTGTCCCCAGGCCCACAGGTTTCTAAGAGCTATCGTAATGGAGAGGAGGAACCGGAAGCGCCACTGCGCGATATACCGGCGGGCGGCCTGAACACCAACGTCCTCGACCTCGGGCGTTTCATGATGATGATTTTCGCGGACGGCCGCGCGGGATCGCAGATGATCCTGCAGCCGGCAACGCTTGCCGAGACCCTCGAGCCGCAGAACGAGCACGTTGCGCTCGACTTCGATCTGCGCGTCGGCCTCGGCTGGTTTTACAGCGGTGCCGTGCAAAACGGTGGGCCTGTGCTCGGCCACGACGGCTCCACCGGCAAATTCAACAGCAGCCTGCTGATGTTACCTAAACACGAGCTCGGCGTCGTGGTCCTCGCTAACTCGGCATGGGCCAGCGCGGCAGTCGATCTGATCGCCACAGAGACACTCCAACACGCACTGGAGGCCAAAACCGGCATCGTGCAACCGCGCGGCACGAAACAGGCAACCGAGCCTGCCACCGTTGCAGATCTGTCCGCGTTTGCGGGCCACTACGTGACGCCTTTAGGCCTCGCGCAGGTTACGGACAAAGGCCAACACCTCGACGTGGAAATCGACGGTAAGACCTTTCAGCTCATACCGAGATCAGACGGGCGCTTGCGTTTGAGCAAGCGCGCGCTCGGCCTTATCCCGCTCCGACTCGGCAGGCTGGGTCGGGCCGGACTCTCGCGCGCCGTGGTCGGCGGTCGCGAGGTGCTTACCGCCCGCTTCGGTGGTAAAGACACGCTGCTCGGCGAGAAAATCAAACCAGTGCCGGTTTCACCAGTGTGGCGCGCGCGCGCCGGTGAATACGAAATCACCAACCTGCGCAGCGCCGGGTTCACACCCGAAAAGATAGAGGTCTACTATGAAGAAGACGGTTTTATGATTGTCGTATTCGACATGGCCGAATATGGCGATCGCGCCGCCATCCCGATCGCACCGGTAACCGACACCGAGGCAATCATTCTCGGGCTCGGCCGCGGCAAGGGCGAGACGATCAGTGTTGTTTCAACCGCGGACGGCGAAGTGATGCGCTATTCGGGATTTCTGCTGAAGAAAAAGGAGCAGGCGGCAAAGGACGGGGGGCGGGATTAAGGGCTCTGCCAGAAATAACTTCACATTTCTTAGGCCTATCCATCCCGCGTGGCGGCGTTGCTTCGGCAGTTAAATAGCCGGCTATTCGCCTGCCTCGCGCCTTTGCCACACGGGCGCCTAGCCCGCATTGCTCACCACGGGGCGAGATGATCGCGCAGAGATTTGAATTCACAACGGATTTTCTGAAGGAGCGGAATACGGAGTGTATTTCCGACTGAAGAAAATGCGTTGTGGAATCAAAGATCAAGCGAGGGCTCGTCATCGTGGTGAGAAATGCGGGCTAGACCTAAGAAATGCAAACTTATTTCTGGCAGAACCCTAACCCGGCATAGCCGGAACCAGAACTTGTGCCCCCTCAACGGCGCGATCGCCGGTCGAGAAATTCTTGGTCTTTTTGTCCAAGATTTCACTGGTAAGGTACTAAGCTTGTTCGTCCTCGCTGCGGTATTCACGGATGACTCACTATCGGCAATCTATCCGGCATGTCTGCGAAAGGCGGACAAGATTAACAACAGCATGCCGACCGTGATCGCGGCATCGGCGAGGTTGAAAATACCCGTGCGTAGCGTGCCGACCCCCAAACCCACGAAGTCGATCACTGCGCCGCTATTGTAGGTCCGGTCGATGACGTTGCTGATGCCGCCACCCGCCACCATAGCCAGCGCCACGACCGCCATTGGACGCAAGCCGGCGCACATGCATGCGTACGCGATCAGGCCGAGCAGCGCGGCACCGGCCACGACGGTAAACAACCAGAAGCGCGCGGTCTCCGGTAGCGCCGCGCCCAGACTCATGAAGGCGCCCGGATTTTCAACATAGTAGAAGCGCACGACACCGCCGAGGTAGTACAGTGGCGGAAGCGAGTCGAGCGCACCGGCGGCGTGTTTTGCCGACTGATCTACAACGATGCAGATCGCCACCACGATCGCGACCAGTAGCGTCTGTCTGCCGGGCGACATCAAACTCCGACAGTCCGGCTGCGGCGTTCGAAGTAGATATTATCTTTCCACACGCCGTCGCGGAACCCGACTTTTTCACTGTAACCGATACGCCGGAAGCCACATTTCTCGTGCAGCACGATGCTGGTTGTGTTTTCAGGAAAGATGCTGGACTTGAGCGTCCAGATACACGCCCGCTCAGACTCGTCGATCAGTTTTTGCAACAGCGCCTTGCCGATTCCCCTGCCGCCCGCCTCGGGATCCACGTAAACACTGACCTCGGCAACACCGCGATAGACATGCCGTCGGGACACGGGCGCGAGGGCCGCCCAGCCGAGGATGCGGTCCGTGCCTTCGGCGACGAGACGGCAGGACTCCAGATGCACCTCATGCCACTGCTCCCATGCGGGTGTCTCCATCTCGAACGTGGCAAGCCCGCCAGCAATGCCTTCACCATAGATGCGTTCGACTTGCGGCCAGTCGGCCGGCAGCATGGATCGAATTCGGAATTTCATCCTGTCAAGCGCTCTGGAGCCACTTACGGGGTTTCGCGGGAGCGGCTTCAGAGCGTGTCGCAAAACGCGTAGTTTGTAGGTTGGGCTGAGCACAGCGAAGCCCAACGTACGATGGCGTCTACAGGCAGCGGCCTGTTGGGCTTCGCTGCGCTCAGCGCCAAGCTACGCCTGCATTGAGCTTTATGACACCCCCCCGAAGCCGCTCCTGCAAAGTATTGCCGATATCTCGCGGCCGCCGGCGCGCACTGCCTTGTTACGAAGTCGCGCCTTCTTGCTCGCGCCCGTTGTCTCTGCCCGCGTATTCCTGGATGAAACTCCATATCGTCCAGGGACGCGCACCAAGCAAGAACGCGAAGGCGACCAGGATGCTGGTGTTGGACAAATCCAGCTCGACGCCGCTGCCGCCCGGCAGGGTTATCTTCATGCTGATGAGCGAGAGCAGCAAGGCCGCCACCAGCACCAGCACCGGGATCGTCGCCAGATGCGAGATGTGCATGATGATGCCTTCGCGATAAAAGCGCTTCCAGCGCAGGAAACTACCGCTCATGATGATCATGTTGACGAGCACGCCAGCAAGCGCCCAGAACAATACTTCGATGAAACGCCAGGGCTCGCGGTTCCAAAAAGCGAACGCCGCCGCCGGCGGCGACTCGACCAGTCGTTGAAGATTAGTCAGCCGCGCCAGGACCGCCGCCTTGTTATTTTCCTGCGCGGACAATTCCAGGTTCGTGACGATATCCATGAAGGATATTCGGTCCGACCGACTCAAGCCTTCCTGATCGGCCAGTGCGTTATCAAGACTGGCCTTGATGTCGTCCAGCGTCACCGCCAGTTCACTGCCGATAGCTGTCGGATCGGCAGACTGAAGCTGAGCCTGGGCCTGACCAAGCAGGGTGACCAGCGCTGTGCTCATGGGTTTGGGCGTCTGGGGATAGGAAATGTGCAGGTAAATGTAGACGGCTATCAGGGCCACGAACGCGATCATCAGGCTGTAGAAAAATCTCATACCCGCATCAGCGTCCGGCGTGCTCATACTGCGCAACAGATCGAAAGTCAGATCGCGCCGGTCGGCCTCCAACAGCAGTTCTCTGGGTTCGGTCGTGTGGCTGCCCTCGTGCAACACGCGGAAGCTCCACTGGCCCGGCTCCAGAGAGTCGAAGCCAAACCCGCCGTTCTCGTCGGTCGCCGTATGCATCAACACATCGCCCTTGCGCGCCAGCACGATCGCATCGCCGATCCGGTCTGTGCTGCCGTGGCGGTAAATCACACCGGTGACCGTCACACCGGGCTGCATTTCCATATGCAGGTTGTCGTTGTCCTGGTAGAACTCGCCCTGCAGGGGCGGCATGGGCTTGAAGCCTGATTTCTGCGCCGAGAGCTCCCAGTTCCCGCTTACCAGCTGATCGAATACAAAGCGGCCTTCGTCGTCGGTCTCGGTCTCACAGGAGATCTGCGCAATTTCGTTGGTGGCGCGGATGACCGCGCCCGGCACCGCAAAACTGCCGTCGCCCTGCCGGCGATAAACTACGCCTGAAAGATTGATACTCGCACTCGCCATCTTTGGCCTCCTTTCGCCTTAGGCTTTATTCCCTGACTGTGAGGACGGTTGCCCGCGCCGCGGCGCCGCAGGGGGCCGGCAACTCGGTCCATCTTGCTTCCCGGGCGATGTATTCTGGTCGGAGCGGTGAAGTTTTGCAATTGCGTGTGTCCCCCGCGTTACACTCATAGGCTCGATGTGGAATTTTTTCCAATCTAGTCACATATGTCCCGGATGGTGTAGATTTCCCGCTATTCGACACCGTTATCCCGACAGGAGACAAGAACCGTGACCATAAATATCGGCGACAAAATCCCCGAAGCGACGCTCAAAGTCATGGGCGAAGACGGCCCACAGGACATCACCACCGATGATCTCTTCGCCGGCAGGAAAGTGGTCATGTTCGCGCTGCCGGGGGCGTTTACGCCAACGTGTTCCGCCTCACACCTGCCGGGCTATGTCGTCAACGCAGACAAAATCAAGGCCAAAGGCGTCGACAGTATCATCTGCCTGTCCGTGAACGACGCCTTTGTCATGGACGCCTGGGGCCAGGCGCAGAACGCAGAAGCGCTCATCATGCTCGCCGACGGCAACGCCGAGTTCAGCAAGGCGCTGGGCCTCGACGTCGACTTCAGCGCGGCCGGCATGGGCGTGCGCTCAAATCGCTACGCCATGATCGTTGACGACGGCGTCGTCACGCTGCTGAACGTCGAGCCACCGAAGACCTTCGACAAGAGTAGCGCTGAGGCCATACTGGCCGCGCTGTAGCTCATGGACGATGACAGCGCGAGCTCGTCATGGCTTGACGCCGGCTACTTCGTGCGGGAGCTGGGAGAGACTGATCCCGACGTCGCGGCCACCATCGCCGGCGAGCTCGCCCGCCAGCAGAATCAGATCGAGCTGATCGCCTCGGAGAACTTCGTCAGCCGCGCCGTGCTGATGGCGCAGGGCTCGATCATGACCAACAAGACGGTCGAAGGCTATCCGGGCAAGCGCTACTACGGCGGCGCAGCATTCGCCGACGACGTCGAACGCCTCGCTCTATCGCGCGCCTGCAAATTGTTTGGCTGTGCGCACGCCAACGTGCAACCGCATTCCGGCAGCAACGCCAACCAGGCCGCCTACCTGGCGCTGCTGAAACCCGGCGACACGATTCTGTCGATGGATATCGCGGCCGGCGGCCACATCAGTCACGGTCACCCGGCGACCCAGACCGCGCGCAACTACAAAATCGTGTCATACGGCGTCAGCCGCGTGGACGAGAGCATCGATTATGACGCCGTTGCGGAGCTCGCGGCCGCGAACCGACCGCGACTCATCATTGCCGGCGGTTCAGCGTATCCGCGCGTGATTGACTTTTCGCGTTTACGGACAATTGCGGATCAGTCAGAGGCGTTGTTAATGGTCGATATGGCGCACTTCGCGGGGCTCACCGCCGTCGGCCTGTACCCGAACCCGTTCCCGCACGCGCACGTCGTCACCACCACGACCTACAAAAGCCTGCGCGGCGCGCGTGGCGGCATGATCCTGAGCGATGATCCGGCGCTCGCGAAAAAGATCGATGCGACGGTATTCCCCGGTGTACAGGGATCAACGCTGTTGCATGCCATCGCGGCCAAGGCGGTGTGCCTGGGCGAGGCGCTGAGACCCGAATTTCGCGCTTACTGCGAAGCGGTGCTTGACAACGCCCGCAGGCTGGCGCGCAGCGTCTCCGATCACGGTCTGCGTGTCGTTTCCGGCGGCACGGACACCGGTCTGATGCTGGTCGATCTGCGAGCGATCGGCATCAGCGGCGATGTGGCCGTGGACAGTCTCGAGCGCGCCGGTTTGACTTGTAACAAAAACCTGATCCCGTTCGACCCGCTGCCCCCCGAAATCGCATCGGGATTGCGGCTGTCCAGCAACGCGGGCACGACGCGCGGTTTTGGCGAGGAAGAATTTGCGCAGATTGGTGCGTGGATCGGGCTAGTGCTGAAAGGATTGGCCGCGGATTCCGGGGGAAATGCAGAACTTGAAAGACAGGTCCGTGCAGAGGTTAGCGATTTGTGCCGGCGCTTTCCGATTTACACCGGCCTTTGACAGCTATCAGTCTGATTCCGTTGACTTCCACCCCATTCATCTCGCAGCGCTTCATGCCACCTTATTCTATGAAAACAAGTTCTCCTTCACGAAAATCTGTAGCCGGTGGAATGCCTGTTCCCCGCACGCTATACTAATTTCATGCACATGAACCAGACAGCTTCTGTGGCTGCACCGCCTGTTCCAGCCACGCCTCCACAAACCGACCATCGCGTTATGTTGCGGAACGTGTCATGGGCTGATTACCAGCGCTTGCTCGAGATCCGTGGCGACCGGTCAGTCCCGCGTATCACATACCTGCAAGGATTGATCGAGCTGATAAGCCCCTCTCAAACGCACGAGTCTATTAAATCGATGATCGCATGTCTGATCGAGGCGTGGTGCATTGAAAAGGGCGTGGATATTACCCCTTACGGCTCGTGGACTATCGAAAACAAAGAAGTAGACCGCGGGATTGAGCCTGACGAGTGCTACGTTCTGGGCGATCACGCGGAAGCAAGGCGGCCGGATTTGGCGATTGAGGTCATCTGGAGTTCCGGCGGCATCAAAAAACTGGACGTTTACCGCAAGCTCGGTGTCCGCGAGGTGTGGATTTGGAAAAAACGCAACGTGCACGTATACGCACTGCGAGATGAAGGTTATGAAGAGGTCGAGCGCAGCCAATTGCTGCCCAATCTAAATATCGACCAGCTGCTGGAATTTGTCGACATAAAGCCCATGACGAAGGCTGTTCGGGCATATAAGGCTACTATGGCTTGACCGGCCACGGCACCCAGACACCAGCCTGGCCATCGATGGCAAACCATCTGCATCGACCAGCCATCATAGGGATCTTCTCCCAAGCGAATATTCACGCAACACCCGGTACTCAACGCCTCCCTCGACACTCACCGACTCGACCAGGCAAAACTGCCCGACCCGCCACTCGATCGGCTCGATCTGCAAACTGGCGCGCGGCCGTGGCGCCTTGCGGAACAGCGTGATGTGCGCGTGATACGGACGTTTCTCGGACCGGTACCCACAACGTTCGAGACCGGCGCCGAGACCCTCGACCAGCGCCAGCAGCTCTGGCGGCTGCCGATCCGCGGCAAGCCAGACGACACGTGGTTTCGGAAAGAAACCAGTGTGCGTGAGCGACAATGTAAAAGGGGCCTGTACGATCCCCTGCGCGCAAGCCTCGGCACAAGCGCGCTGCTCCGCGCTCATGGCGCCCAGAAACACCAGCGTGATATGGAGATTGCTTACCGCTTGCGGTTTGCCGCCCGGTGCATCGACGCGAACTGCAACCGATGCGATTCGCCGTCGAACGTCATCATCCGGCCACAGCGCGAAGAACAGACGCTGCTTACGCTCACGCTCCTGCAAATTCCGCGATCCCCTGCAAGGCTACGACCACCGCAGCCCGCCGCACGGCGTCGCGATCGCCCGTAAAACATTCATGCCGCGAGCGTGTTTCCGAACCGCTCCTGGCCCAGGCAAACCAGACCGTGCCAACCGGTTTATCCCTGCTGCCGCCGTCCGGCCCGGCGACGCCACTTATCGACACGGCGATATCCCCCTCGCTGTTGCGCAGCGCCCCTTCGGCCATCTCCCGCACCGTCGCTTCGCTGACCGCGCCGTGCTCATCGAGCGTCTGCGGACTCACGGCGAGCAGCTCGATCTTGGCCGCATTGCTGTAGGTTACGAAACCACGCTCGAACCACACCGAGCTCCCAGGCACATCGGTCAGCACCTTCGCGACCCAGCCCCCCGTGCACGATTCCGCCACGACCGCCGTCAGGCCCGCCGTCTTCAGCCGCCCGCCGACATCGACTGCCAGTTGTTCGAGTTCCGCCACCGCTGTTAGAGTGAATCCATCCGGACATGCACCGGCCAGTATGCATGAATTGCCATCCGAAATGGCAAGCACCCAACCAACCAAGGGCTCACAAACGCTGTGGCAGTACAAACAAAAATGAACGTTGGCCACACGCCCATGATGCAGCAGTTCTTGCGCATCAAGGCCGAGCACCCCGACGTCCTGCTGTTTTATCGCATGGGCGATTTCTATGAGTTGTTTTATGACGACGCCAAACGCGGCGCCAGACTGCTCGATCTCACGCTGACCGCGCGCGGGCAATCCGCCGGCGAGCCGATCCCGATGGCGGGCGTGCCCGTGCATGCCGTCGATAACTATCTGGCGAAGCTCGTGCGGCTCGGCGAATCGGTCGCGATCTGCGAACAGATAGGCGATCCCGCCCTCGCCAAGGGCCCGGTGGAACGTAAGGTGGTGCGCATCGTCACCCCCGGCACCGTAACCGAGGACGGTTTGCTCGATGACCGGCGCGACAACTTGCTGATGGCCATTCACTCGCACCAGATCCGCCACGGCCTCGCCACACTCGATCTCAGCGCCGGGCGCTTCGTGGTGCAGGAGATAGACGGCATCGAGGCGCTGCATGCGGAAATCGAACGTCTGCAACCCGCGGAACTCCTGCACAGCGAACACGACAGTCCCGCGGGAATGGATATCAACGCGCGGCGGCGTTTGCCCAGCTGGCACTTCGAGCACGAGACCTGCACGCGTTTACTGTGCGACCAGTTCGGCACCGCCGATCTCGCGGGCTTCGGTTGCGAGAACATGGCGCTGGCCGTATGCGCCGCGGGCGCGCTGCTGCAATATGTCAAAGACACGCAGCGCGCCGCCTTGCCGCACATTCATGGCTTGCGCACGGAACGTATCGACGACGCCGTGATTCTGGACGCCGCGAGCCGTCGCAATCTGGAGCTCGAACGCACCTTGTCCGGCGATCCGCGCAACACGCTCGTGTACGTGCTCGACCAAACCGTCACCACGATGGGCGGGCGTTGTCTGCGCCGCTGGATCAATCGCCCGCTGCGCGATCACGACATACTGCGGCAACGCCACTTCGCCGTCGAGAGCCTGTTGGCGAACCGCGATTTCGAAGACCTGCGCGAAGCCCTCCGCGGTGTCGTGGACGTCGAGCGCATTCTCGCGCGTTTGGCGTTGAGATCGGCACGGCCGCGCGACCTCGCGGGCTTGCGCGACACCGTGCATCTGTTACCCGCGCTGCGGCAGCAACTCCAACGTCTCGACACGCCGCTGATCAGGCAACTTGCGAACGACGTCGCGGAACACCCGGATGTCGCGTCCTTGTTGTCGCGCGCGATCATCGACAACCCGCCGATGTGGATTCGCGACGGCGGCGTGATCGCGCCGGGATTCGACGCCGAGCTGGATGAGCTCAAAAGCCTGAGCGAAAATGCCGACGGATTTCTACTGGATCTGGAAAACCGCGAGCGCAAACGCACCGGACTTACGACTCTCAAGGTCGCCTACAACCGCGTTCACGGCTACTACATCGAAATCTCGCGCGCGCAGGCCGACAAAGCGCCCGCCGATTACGTTCGCCGCCAGACGTTGAAAAACGCCGAGCGCTACATCACGCCTGAGCTCAAAGGTTTCGAGGACAAGGTGCTCAGCGCGCGCGAACGCGCGCTGGCGCGCGAAAAGGCGATCTACGATGAGTTACTCACCGCGCTGCAACAACACATCACTGCCCTGCAGCGTTGCGGAAACGCGCTCGCAGAGCTCGACGTGCTCGCTAATCTCGCCGAACGCGCCGACAGCCTGCGCTACAACTCACCGCAACTCACCGACCATTCAGGGATACACATCACCGCCGGCCGCCACCCTGTCGTGGAGCAAGTGCTGGACGAGCCGTTCGTGCCCAACGACGTGGAACTCGACGATGAGCGCCGTATGCTGGTGATCACCGGGCCCAACATGGGCGGCAAGTCCACGTACATGCGTCAGATCGCGCTGATCGTGTTGATGGCCCACATCGGCAGTTATGTGCCGGCGGAGTCCGCCGTCATCGGACCGGTCGATCGCATCTTCACACGCATCGGCGCGTCAGATGACCTCAGCTCGGGGCGCTCGACGTTCATGGTGGAAATGACCGAGGCCGCGAACATTCTCAACAACGCCACCGCGCAGAGCCTGGTGCTCATGGACGAGATCGGCCGCGGCACCAGCACCTTCGACGGCCTGTCGCTGGCCTGGGCCTGCGCGGCGCATCTTGCGCGTCACAACCTGGCGTTTACGCTGTTCGCCACGCACTACTTCGAGCTCACCAATCTGCCGGAACACCACGACAGCATCGCCAACGCACACATCGACGCGATCGAGCACGGCGACAGCATCGTGTTCCTGCACGCAGTCAAGCCGGGCCCGGCCAATCAGAGCTACGGCTTGCAGGTCGCACAACTCGCCGGCGTACCCAGGGCGGTCATTCGCAACGCGCGCGCGCACTTGCAACAACTCGAACAACAGGCGCTCGCTTCGAGTCAGGATCTCAGCCCGCAGCTCGATCTCACACTGACGGCCGAGGTCCCCACCGACGAGGCGCTGGACCTGCTGGATGAAACCCAGCCTGACGAGCTGAGTCCAAAACAGGCGCTGGAGCTGCTGTATGAGCTCAAGCGCCTGCGCGAAAACTCGTGACCATGATCAGAAACGCCAAATATCAGATCGGCCAGGTGGTCCGTCATCGGGTCTATCCTTTCCGTGGCGTCATTTTTGATGTCGACCCGGAGTTCAACAATACCGAGGAGTGGTATGAGTCCATTCCCGAGGAAGTCAGACCTGCCAGGGATCAGCCGTTCTATCACCTGTTAGCCGAGAACGAGGAGACCGTGTACGTGGCGTATGTGTCGGAGCAAAACCTGCTGCCCGATGAATCAGGCGAACCGGTTCGCCATCCTCAGGTGGATGAAATGTTTGTACGCGACGCCGATGGCACGTACCGGGCGCGCGCGTCGCTGGGGCACTGAACAGCCGAAACTAGCCAGAACCCGATCTCATGGCCTCAATCCTAGAGCCTCGCAGACAAAGCAGCTGATCTTGAGCTGTCCAGACTGAACACAACCCAACGCAAGGCACGCTATCGTGGCCGCTGCCCAAACGACTGGCTCGTGAGTCTCAGAGAACAGCACAATCCCCCATGCGATACCCGCAAACAGCGATATGAACGTTCCGAACGATACAAATACGCCGCCAGTTTGCTCAATGAGATAGAAATAGAGGAGCGTCTCGACAAGGCCCGCCGCAACGAACAAAGCAATGCCTGTTTCCGCGCTGGACCATGTGAAATCGAAGGACGCAGGTTGGCCAAATAACAGGAAGACCGGAATCACCATCAGCGTTGCGGCAATCGCCTCGCCGGCCACTACCTGCAACGCGCTCAATCCTCGCGGCCAGCGCGCGGCGATGTAAATGGATTCCACTCCGTAGCATACGGGGACGATCAGTATCACGACGACCCATCGAAGGTCGCCGTAGTCAGGCAATCGGATCCGGCGCGGACCATAGAGACCGTCGAAGCGTTCCTGAGCAGATTTCCGGCCGGCGTGTACGAAATGGAGGCCAGGCTGACAGACGGCGGCGAGCTCGAGGGCGAGGGCGTGCTGTCTCACGTCTTGCCGGCGCTCCCGGAGATCATTGCACCGGTCTCGGATTCTGATCGGCCGCCGCTCGTCGATCCAGACAACCTGGTGATCGAGTGGGAGCCCGTGACGACAAGGTTTATCGGCGATGGCCCGGTCGACATCATCGAATATCAGATCATTGTGGATCAGGTGGAACCCGTGAGAGTAGAGCCCTGGGTCGATGGGGGCACACGGAGGGCGTTGATTAATGTTCCCGGATCTGCGACCAGCCTGACAGTCTCTCCGGAGTTTCTCGCGTCAGGTGTGTACGAGTTCGAGATTTTGGCGATAGAGGCGAGCGGAAACTCGACCATCTCTGTAGGAGAGTTCGTAGTCGAGTGACAGACACGCGACTCGACATGTACTGAGGAACGACCTCGGACCGGTTTCGCG
>JBPCXK010000729.1:0-3552 GCA_051008635.1 Gammaproteobacteria bacterium | reverse complement strand
CGTCACGCATGATGACGGCGCCGTCCGTGTTGAACCTGACGCCATTGACGAACACGCTGCCAAAGCCCGTGATCGCCCCGGAGCTGATTCCGCTGCCGCCCGCATTCGATTGTTGCTGTGGGCTGCTGCCGCCACCGCCGCAGCCTGCCGCCGCGAGCAGCAGAGGAGCCAGTAACCATGTGAAACGCTTCATTTTCGATTCTCCAATTGATGTGTGAGTTTGTAATCATGGGACATTTCGCCCACAAATACAAATGCCATATACGTGAAATTTACGAAAAAATAGCTAAATAATTGAGTATTAAAGTAATTATAAATTACTTATCAAGCTATATCTCACGGTATTTTAAAGATATGGGTAAATTACCCATAAATTTCGAATATATATGGGGACGTGCGACGGCTGGGCGGCGTGCGTGAGCACGCGTGAACGTGCGGATCATCGCGGCAACTGATCAGGATCTCGAAGAGAAGGTAAGGGCCGGCGGTGGCGTAGGAACAATAGATACAGCGGTGTCGCTTGTGAGGTTTCAACACCTCCCCACAGCGTTCACAAACATTGGTGCGCCTCGGTCCGAAAGGTCGAGCGCTTATGTAAGGCTGTTTTGGGACCGCCCGCTAGTCAATGGCATCCATACATCGTTGGAATTCTATTGAACACTGGGCCGGAGGACTATGTTCCTGGCACCAGTCACGCGCAACCTCGCATTGCGCGATCTGCCATGACCGATTCGCAAGATTGACGGTGCAGGTCTTGTTGTCTCCTCCTGCGACGGCCACGCTGCCGTCGAGCGCACAGGAGCCTGTGATGATCATGCTGTAGTCACTCAGGCTCGTTCCAGTCCCGCCGGTCCCGCTGACGGTATGGGGACCAACGCTTACGCCTACTTGCCCGGTGGACCCGCCGTCTCCCACATCGGCTGCTCTTGTTACGCCATCAATTCGAAGGTTGAACAGACCGCTGTCGGCAGCAGGGTCGACCGCGCTGGTCACGGTGAGGCGAGGCGTCACGGCGCATCGGGATGCCGTCCTGCTGCATCCTGCGCTGGAGACAGTCGCAAGACTGCGCCTGGCTCGAGCGCTCTTCCCGGTGCTGGCGCAGCGATGCCCATTTTAACGATGACTGACTTCAATGATTCGGTGAAGTGCGCCTCGCTCATCGCCGGACTCGACGGCTGGGGCGCGGGTTCCTGAGGTTCAGCTACCTCCTGTCGAGATTGCCCGGAATCTGCTCCACCCCTCAACTGGAATCCGTAGATGGAGTCGATACTTCTCCTTTGCCACTCGGCGTTCGTACCCACGGTCATCAGTATCTCGTCGCTCCCCGAGTCGGCGTCCGGCTGCGTGAATACTTCACAGATTTGTGCGAGTGATCGAGGCGGCTCAAAGAAAAGGCCCCATGACGGGGCCTTAAGCCGGGTTCAGAAAAGTCTTGTATTGGGTGGGCTATCCGGCGCCCTGTTGTGCTGGTTCTTCCTCCTCCTGTTGATTCATACCTTCTTCGCCGCCGTCTGCTGCTATCTCGTCTGCCGTCAAAACACCTGTCGCCGGGTCATACTGGCCGAGCGCTTGTACCTCTTGCCCAACGGTAAAGGTGAGATCGGGGAAGGCGGAAACATCGACGATCACTCCGGCAATGATCAGGCCGGAGGGTGAGACCTCTTCCACTGGGCCTGTGAGCTCTACACCATCACCATTCTCAGCTTCACCACTGAGACCTTCGCGTGTGACCCTGACAGCCACCAGTGCTCCTGCAGCGACCGCCGGTGGCGGCGGATTACCGCCTACAGGCGGGGCGGCGCAGAAGAACTGAAGATCCTCTTCTTCGAAAGCCGTATTGCCCGCGCCCGGACCGCCGTTGCCGTCATCGTGGCAGGCGAAACAGTTGCCGGCCAGCTGCGGCTGGAACTCGGCTTTCACCGCCAAACCGCTGTCCGCGCAAAACTCATCCGCCTCGATTCCAAAGTCCGGTTCTGGTTCGGAATAGCCCGCGCCGGCGCTGCACAGGTACGCCACGCACACAACAATACAAGTCTGGCTAAAGCGTTTCATTATTGACCACCTTGTGTGCGGTTTCTGAAAGCAACGACCCTGACCAGGTCTCCGACCGCCAGATCGTCAACACTGAAATCGCGACTGGCGTTCTCCTCGTTATCGCTAACCATGGTGCGGCTGTTGACGCTTATGGTTTGCCCGAGCACCGTGATCGTCCCGGCCTGCGGGTCAATGGCTTCGATCAACGCCGCCATTTCGATTTCGCCGCCTTCCGTGATCTCTACCGTATCTGCAATCAGCACTCCCTCACTGTCGAGCTGGCCTTCAACCAGGACATTTGCGCCGACAGCGATGTCCGCCGCGCTGCTGCCTTCTTCGAATATCGTGGCGTCGGTGATGCGGACCAGGCGCCCACCGATTGCAAACTCGGCGCCAGAAATAACTGCGGTGACAACGCCGTCGATTGCGAGTTCGAGCTCGCCCTCAGTGGATCCGGCATTCTCTTCTGCCATGCCGTCTACACTGTCGGCGATCAGAGCACCGTCTGCGTTCAGGCCCGACGTGCTTTCCACCTTTACGAGCAACCCGTCGCTCAACATGCCATCGGGTATGCCGTCGAGCACCGCACCGCTGTAGTCGATGGCCAGCTTACCGATGCTGAACGTCATCGGTGTGAGGTTCGTGACTGTGCCGTTGACTTCCAGCTCCTGCCCCTCGTGCGTTGCGGATAGCACTGCGATGCGTGTAGCGTGAATCGTGCCAGCATTGTCGGAGAAACCACTGACTTCAACCATGTTGCCGACCTGAATCAAGTCCACCGAGGTGATGCCCTCTACCTCGCTCTCGAACACGGTCTCGGCATCGACAAGCACGGTTTGCCCCATTACATCGAGCTCGCCGTTACCGTTTGCCGCGACGTTGTTTGCCAGCACGATGCCTTCGAGCTCACTGTCATAAGTGATCTCCAGGGCCTCGCCCGATTGCTCTTCTTCGTTTACCGGCCCCTCGACGGTAACGACCATGCCCACGTCGAGATCTTCCTCGGCGCCTGATGAGCCTTCAATCGTGAATTGGCTGCGGCCGGTTTCGAACCTCACGCCGTTCACAAAGACGCTGCCGAAACCGCTGATCACTCCGGTCGTGACGCGGCCGGAACCCGTCTGCGCTGAGCCGTTGCCGCTCGTGGAGCCGCCGCAAGCGGCCAGCACCACAACAAGTATCGGCAGCATCGCTACACTGGCTTTCGTCAACATAACGTGTCTCCTGATGTTGCCAACTGATGGGGACACTCGTTGCGTGTCCGTGATCCTTGCTTGTGTGCCGTAGACCATTTATGGGTATAGATACAGTGTGATGGGAATTATATCCCAAATTCTGTCTATTCTTTTGTCGTGTGTCCAGCAAATGCCGGCGCCGATAGACTGGATGGTCGGATTGAACCGATGGCCGGGAGGTGCCGTGTCCGCATATCTCAGCACGATGACGGCGCTGGCCTGATCTTCGAATCCACAACGAATTTCCCTCTTCTCGGAAATACACTCCGTATTCCGCTCCTTC
>JBPCXK010000728.1:0-2645 GCA_051008635.1 Gammaproteobacteria bacterium | reverse complement strand
CAACGGCGGACTTTACCACCCCTTGCCCACCGCAACGCCGGCGTTTGAGGCGCGCGGCCGTGGACAAGGCGTGGAAAAGTCCGCCTCACCCCGGCGCGACCGCCGGTCGAGAAATTCCTGGTCTTTTTGTCCAAGATTTCACGGGTAAGGTACCAAGCAGCCGGCCGAAAGGTCGACGCCAGCCCACGGCGAGGCCCTGGTGACGGGTCTCGCCGAACGACGTCATTGTCAAACGTACGTACTGATTACAGTGTAATCAGTCGGGAGTTTGTGAGGATTTCGTGTTGTTACGTTTGGATCGGGTGTTTCATAGTAGATCTCGCGGGCAGATGCTGGATAAGTCAGTCCGTCCGTCGATCCTATGCTAACGCTGGTCGGCGAAACTTGACCGACGTCCTTCTGCGCTTACGCTGGACGCTTGAGGAGTTTGCGAGGGAGTATGCCCGTCGCAACGCCGCGAGTACCGGGACTGTTAAGCGCGTGATCAAACTGACGGAGCGAATAACCATGAGTGCAGGACTTAAACAAGTGCAGCGCAAGAGCGCTGCGGCTGTCGAGTCATCGGATCCCGGCGAGCCCACGCCCATGGTTGTCGCCATCACGCAAATTCGTTCGTACGACGGAAACCCGCGGCGCCAGCGGAATCCCGCCTACGATGAGATCTATACTTCGGTTCGCGTCAAAAAAGGCCTGGACGGCGTTTTGACGATCACCCGCCGGCCCGGGGAAGCAGCAGGGTGCTATATGGCCAAGGCTTGCAACACGCGGCTGCAGGTGTTGCACGACTTGTACGCCGAGTCGCAGGATGAGGCCTATCTCTACGCCAATTGCACCTTCATCCCGTGGGTGTCCGAGGTGGAAATGAAGGCCGCGCACTTGATCGAGAACGACGCGCGCGGCGATCTCACGTTCACTGACAGGGCGCAGGCCGTGTGGGATCTGAAGGCGATGCTGGAGCAGCAAAGCGGCAAGCGCATGTCTCAACGGCAACTGGTGGAGGCGCTGAAAAAGCAAGGCTATCAGCTGAACCAGTCGATGCTGACGCCGATGGAATATGCGCTGGAGACGTTGCTCCCCCTGATTCCGAAGGCCTTGCGCAAGGGGCTTGGCAGACCACAGATCAACCGCATCCGCAAACTCGAATGGTCGTTGACGACCTTGCTCGAGTCCGCCGGCAAGGGTCGCCTGGCGCGTAAGGGGACCGCGCATTTTCACGAAGTGCTGGCGCTCTACGACACGAGCGCCTGGACATTGGATCCGGTGAAGCACGATGTCGTCGCCTACCTGGCCACCGTGTGCGAGCGCAGTGTCTCGCGCGTGCGTCTGGACCTCGATACCTTGCTGGGCGGCAGAGACCTTGGGCCGGATGCGCCCGAGTCGCAATCGTTGGGACGCCAGGCGCGCCCGCAGCCCGAAGGTCTGGTCTCGAAACCCGGCAACGGCGCCATGGCCGAGGGCGCGGAAGCGCCGCGGCCAGCCGTGTCGTTATCCCCCGCCCATCCCGAAGCAGGTGGCGTTGCGGACCCGCAAAAGGCGCGTGTCCTCATGTGGACCCTGGCCAGTCGGCTGGCAAGCAAAGAAGGCATGACCGAGTGCGTGTTGCCCGTACCCCGGGGGCCCGGTTATATTGTCGATCTCCCCGAGGCGCCACTTTTCGCCGACCCCAGGCATCCAACGGAGGCCGAGCTGCGCAGAGTGGCGGTTTGGTGGTTTCTGTGTGCGGTATGTGAGCAGTGGCGGTTGGGCCACAGCGGCGCACTGGACGGATTGTTGCCCGAGGAAGCGCGCGTGCGCCCCGCGATGGAGGCGGTCGCCGCCGGGGACATGGCCAAAGCCGGCGCCTTGCTCTCCGTCTATGTCGCTGAGCCCACGCCACTGGATGGATTCGTCAACCACGGCGTGACCACGGCAAGCGACGACGAGTTCAAGCTGATGGTGAATCTGCTGGAAGCCAAACGGCGTCTGTGCGCACTGAGTGGCCAGGAATCTTCCAGGTCGATCTGGGCGACATCATGAAACTGATAAGAGAGTCAGAGCTCAACTTCGCCATCCTGCGCTATGCGCTCGTGTGCCTGCGGGAAGGCGACATCGAAATGCTGGATGAGCTCGGCTTCAAAAGAGACGACATCGAGGCCATAAAGAATTTCACGCTGGTTGACATCATGCAGATGTCAAACCTGCCATCCCCGCTGCTCAAGCGTGATATCATCGACAGGGATTGTCTATGGCGCGCCATCGAGCATGTCAACACCACGCGCCAACACCAGTCCGCGCTCGAGGAGCTGCTGCGCAGCGATGCCCCGCTCACCATGATGCACACGCTGTGCGGCATGACCAGCACAGAGTACGCCGATCTGCGCCGCCTCCACGGCGTGGCCGGCGGGGCAGGGCGCACGCGCGAGGCCAGGGAGGAGGAGATCCAGGCCGTGTGGAGCACGTACAAATCCCAGGTGGCCGACGTCGACCGCATGACGCCCAACGACTGGATAGAGCTCAAACAAAGACTCGACGGCGTGCCGCTGCGCATCGTGTGGCAGCTGATACAGGACTGGGCGCAGGATGCTAGTCGGTAGGGTTTGCCGGTTTTTTGTAGCGCACTTTGTATAAGTTGCGCTTTCTGCCGTGCCGTGTGCACGGTCGTGGAA
>JBPCXK010000727.1:0-15460 GCA_051008635.1 Gammaproteobacteria bacterium | reverse complement strand
GCAAGGCCGATACCGGCGAAAAAACCATGCTCGACGTGCTGGTTCCGGTTGCGGAGTTGCTGAAAGAGGAATCCGGCGACCTCAAAGCCATACTGGATCGTGTTGTCGCCACCGCCGAGGGCGGTGTGGAGGCAACTCGCGATATGCAAGCGACCAAAGGCCGCGCTTCTTTTCTCGGCGAACGCAGCATCGGTCACCTCGACCCGGGTGCGATGTCCAGTTGTTTGATGATCAAGACTGTGTGTGCGTGCGCGAAGGAGCAACTGTGAGCAGCACGGTTGGCATCGTTATCGTTTCTCATTCGCCGGACGTGGCCAGGGGGGCGAGCGATATGGTCCGGCAGATGGTGGGTGATGCGGTCTGCGTCGCGTCATGCGGCGGCAATCCCGACGGTGGTTTGGGCACGGATGTGGAAAGCATCAAGGCATGCATCGATGACGTATGGAGCGATATGGGTGTCGCGGTGCTCGTCGACCTGGGTGGCGCGGAGATGAACACCGAGATGGCGGTGGAATTGCTCGACGAGGAGCGTCGCGAGCTTGTTGCGATCTGCAATGCGGCTATCGTCGAAGGCGCCGTCATGGCGGCAACCGAGGCATCGGTCGGTGCGTCTTTAGCTCAGGTCAAGGAGGCCGCCGAGGAGGCGCTATGAGCGTCGAGGCAAGTGTGCGCATCACCAATCCGACGGGCTTGCACGCGAGGCCGGCGGTCAAGCTCGCGCAACTGGCCGCGGGGTTCAAGGCCGACGTGCGAGTGCGGGTAAACGACGAAGGTGATTGGGTCAAGGCGCGCAGTACTTCGCGTGTCTTGAAGCTCAAGGCGCGACGCGATGCCACGATCTATTTCAAAGCCGACGGGGAAGACGCCTCGCAAGCGCTGGACGCGCTCATCGATTTTGTCCGCCGTGACTTTGGTGAAGGCGGTCAGCGTTCACAAGCAGGGCAAACAGATAACGCCGCCGCGCAGAAACGGACGATCGCAGCAACAGACGATCAAGTCTGGATTGGCGAAAGCGCCAGCGAGGGTCTGGTGACCGGCGTCACTCACAAGCTCCGTGCCGAGCTTGAGACCACTGCCGGCTACGAGCAGGGTTCTGTTGATGAAGAACGCGCCGCGCTCGATAACGCGCTGGCGGCCGCACTGCAGGATCTCGCCGCTCTGCGCGGGCAGCCGGACAGTCTCGACGCCGGGGTGATCGATTTCCAGCTGGCTTTGCTTGGCGACAAGGAGTTGCTCGATCCTGTCCGCCGCGCAGTGGACAGCGGTGACCCGGCTCTCGACGCCTGGCTCACGCATTTAAAGGTCGAGGCGGCTGACTACGAAAACGCCGAGGACGACTACTTCAGGGGTAGGGCCGCCGATTTACTCGACTTCAGCGATCGTGTCGCGCGCCACTTGCTTGGCAAGCTGCCCATCATCGAAGACTTTGAAAAAGATACGGTACTCATTGTTGACGAGCTGACGCCATCGCGTTTTCTGGAGATCGACTGGTCGCGCTGTCGCGGCGTCGCCACGTTGCGCGGAAGCAGTGGGGGTCATGCCGCCATGCTCGCCAGAGCGCGGGGGATACCCATGCTGATCGGGGTGCGAGGAGATATCGCCGAGATCCCGCCCGGCGTCACCGCGGTACTCGATGCGCAGGGCTCGCCTGGACGACTGGTCGTGGCGCCGGCAGACAAGACGCTCAGGCACTATCGTAAGTTGCTCGATGCGCGGGCGAAGCAAGAAGCGGTCGCCAGATCGTTCGTCGACCGGCCGGCCGAAACATCCTCCGGGCAGAAAATCAGACTGTTGTTGAACGTCGATGAGCCGGCTGTGCTCGACAACGTGAGTCCGGATCATTGCGATGGCATTGGTTTGACGCGTACCGAGTTTCTGTTTCAGGGTCTGGACGAGCTACCGGACGAGGATCGCCAGTATGGCGTGTATCGACACCTGCTCGAATGGGCGCGGGGCAAGCCGGTCACGATCCGCACGCTGGATGCGGGCGGTGACAAGTCGATCGCTGCGTTGACGCAATCCACACAAGACAACACCTTCATGGGGCTGCGGGGTTTGCGTTTGTCGCTGCAGCGTCCCGAGATATTCAGCGCTCAATTGCGCGCCCTGGCGCGCGCGGCCGCGCACGGCCCGCTGCGCGTCATGGCGCCGATGGTAACGATTCCCGCGGAGCTCGATCAGGCGAAAGCGTTGATGGCAAGCGCGTTGCAGCAAGTCTGCGACAAAGGCCAGGAAGCCGCCATGCCGCGATTCGGGATGATGGTAGAGGTGCCGGCCGCGGCGATAGGCATAGAGAACTTCAACGCCGATTTTTTCTCCATCGGCAGTAACGATCTCACGCAGTACACACTTGCCGTGGCCCGGGACGTGCCTGAGGTATCTCATCTCTACGATACCGCGCATCCCGCGGTGATCGAGCTCATTCGCCACGTTGTGGATCACTGTCGCGAGCAGCGCATCGAAGTGAGTTTGTGCGGCGAAGTTTTGCCTGATTCAGGATCTCTCGCTCCGCTGATCGGCGCCGGTCTTGGCGCGTTGTCGGTGCCGCCGGCAATGTTGGGGCGTGTGAAAGCCGCGTTGGCTCAAGTGTGAAGCAACAACGCATAGCGGCGTACAAATCCTTGCTGCGCGAGGCGATCGAGCAGCGTCCGTCCGGCTTGCGGCTCAAGATCGCCGATGTGCTGGGCACGCATAAGAGTTTTATTTCGCAGATCACCAACCCCGCTGATCCGACGCCGATCCCTGCGCGCCATCTCGATGCGATTTTTGACGTTTGCCACTTGTCCGGTAAGGAGAAAACGCATTTTCTGGCGGCTTATCGCAAGGCGCACCCGGAGCAGATACCATCGGATGAACAGGAACATTTGCACTACAAGACATTCCACATGCAGATACCCGTGCTGGAAACGCCGGAAAGGCAGCGTGAGTTCGAGGCGCTCATTCGCGAACATGTGCGCCAGTTGTGCAGTTTTCTGGCTACGCCACACCGAGGAGGATCCAAATGAAGAAGTTAATTAACCAGGTCGACGATATGCTCACCGAGAGCTTACGCGGCTTCGCGTCCGCCAACCACGACATGATCAAGCTCAATACCGATCCCGTTTATCTGGCGCGCGCGGATGCGCCGGTGAAGGGCAAGGTGGCCTTGTTGTCGGGCGGTGGCAGTGGCCATGAACCATTGCACGGCGGCTTCGTGGGTCGCGGAATGCTGGATGCCGCGTGTCCCGGTCAGGTATTTACCTCGCCCACGCCTGATCAGATGCTGGCGGCGGCGCAAGCCGTCGACGGCGGCGCGGGCGTGCTGTTCATCGTCAAGAATTACTCGGGCGACGTCATGAACTTCGAGATGGCGAACGAGATGTTCGAGGGCGAAAAAGCCACAGTGCTGACGAACGACGATGTCGCGGTAGAAGACAGCACCTACACGACTGGCCGCCGGGGTGTCGCAGGTACACTAATCGTCGAAAAGCTCGTTGGCGCGGCGGCCGAGCAGGGCGCCGATCTCTCCGCTTGTCAGTCGCTGGGCGCACGTGTCAACGAAAAAACCGGATCCATGGGTACTGCGCTGACCAGCTGCACGGTGCCTGCAGCAGGCAACCCGACCTTTGAAATCGCAGATGCGGAGATGGAGATGGGTGTCGGTATCCACGGCGAGCCCGGACGCAAGCGCGTCCCCCTCGCCAGCGCCGACGAGATTGCGCGGGAGATGATGGGTGCGATCGTCGAGAATCTGAAACCGACCGCCGGCGATAAGGCGCTATTGCTCGTGAACGGATTTGGTGGCACGCCGCTGATGGAACTAACCTTGATGTACGATGCCGCTGCACGGGCATTGGCGGACACCGCAGTGAGCATCGAACGCAGCCTGGTCGGCAACTATGTCACTTCGCTGGAAATGGCGGGGTGCTCGTTGACGCTGACGCTGCTCGATGACGAGATGATCAAATACTGGGACGCGCCCGTTCTGACGCCAGCGCTTCGTTGGGGGTGCTGAGCGGCTGTCACCTGGCGCTTACGCTACGATCTCTATGGGCAGATGCTGATGTCCTCTCTGCACGCGGTACGTGGCGAAATCCCGTCTATCTATAGTGAAGACCCGTCGTGTCCTTAACGTCTCCGCTGCCGTCACCAACGACGCATCGGCAAGATCCATAGGATGATCAGCATAGCGATCCATGAGTTCAAATGCTCGGGCCACAGTTGCGTCGTTGAAGAACCATATCCTGAGACCACCTTTTTGGACGAAGTCCCGGAGCCTGTCCGAACCAATGCTCTGCGGAGACAACATGTGAAACGCCTCTGTCAGCACCGGAATCGTGGTAAGGAGTGGTTCGCTGATACCCTGCAGGATTGTCCGACAGCGCCGATGAGCGCGGTCTTTCGGATCGAACAGCGCAATCATCGGGCCTGTATCTACGAGGATCACCGGTTCAGCTTCCGCCTGATGGCGTCGCGGACGCCGTCACGCGTGCGGCCGGAGGAAGCGTTGGCGTAGCCCCCTGGCCCCAGATCGAGCGTTTCGTATATGTCATATGGCGCCTCGGCGGGCGGACGCTGTGCGATTTCCTCCCGCAACGCGATGAGGCCTCTCTTGAGCGCGCTCGAGACCGACATGCCTGTCGCTCGCTTTATTTCCTCGAGCGTCTTCTCAGCCTCCTCGTCCAACCGAACCGTTCGTGTTCCCATGGCGTACGTTTTGCTCGCAGTTGTAATACATATAGTATTACGGCGAGCGTCTCCAATCAAGAAAGATTCTTGATCGAGAATCCGTGCTCCCGCGTTCATGTTCGAAGGACGCTACCCTTCCACCGGCTCCAAATCCAGCTCCAACTGGATGCCCCAGTAACGCGGGTCGAGCTCGCCGGGGTTCGGGGTGACGGTTGCTTCCGGCAGTGGCACGAACGATTCCTTTTCCATGACCGGTACCCAGGAGCGGCGCCGGGTCCGGTAGATCGCGAATGTCAGTGTGAAGGCTGCGATTGCGCCCGTGTACATGAATAGTCCGTTTGGCCCAACAAATTTCATGACCACCGCCGCCAGCGGCGGGCCGAACACGGCGCCGAGGCTGAACGCGAGCACCAGGCCGGCGCTGGCCTCGACCATGTCGCCGGGATCGATGTAGTCGTTGGCATAGGACACGACCAGCGGGTATTGCGTGGCGATCAGGCTCCCGTACACACCGGCGATGACCAGCATGAGCCACGGGCTTTCCCGCGCCGGCATCCATATCTCGCCGCTGTCGCCCATCTTGATTGTGGAAAAATGGATCATGAACGTGATTACCACAACACTCACGAGCGCCACCGTTGCATAGACCGCGATAATGACGCGGCGGCGGTCGAAGCGGTCCGACAGAAAGCCGATGGGGTACTGCAGTGCGAGTCCGCTGATGACCAACACACCCATGAAGCGCGAGATTTCGCCCACCGACCAGCCGAGATCCTGTCCGTAAATCGGCGCCATGCCGAACAACGCGCCGTTGGTCAGACCGGCGCATACACAGCCGACCACCGCCAACGGCGAGATCGTGTAGAGCTTGAGGAAGTTGAAATGGGTTTCTTCCTCGACCGGCGCAGGGTGGCTTGCGCGTGTCACGGCCACGGGTATGACCGCCAGCGAGATCAGCAAGCCGACGATGATGAACAAAGTGGGCCCGGCATGATCGGCGATGTTGATGAGAAATTGCCCGCTGCCGAGTCCGACATACGTTGTCATCATGTACATCGACAGCAGGGTGCCGCGCGTGCGCGGCGTCGCTTTGTTGTTCAACCAGCTCTCGGCGACAATATATGCGCCGGCCAGATTGAAACCGATGATGACGCGGAGCACTCCCCAGACCGCCGGGTCGGTGACAAACGTGAAGATCAACACGCTGGCCGCGTTGACCGCGCAAAACGCGGCGAAAGCGCGGATGTGGCCGACCCGGTTGATCAGTCTGCCGCAACGCAAGGTGCCGATGATCAGGCCGACATAGTAGGCAGATGCGAGAAGACCGATAACTTCTTTCGGAAAACCCTCCAGCCCGGAACGCAAACCGATGAACGTGCCAAACAAACCGTTGGCAAGCATGATGAATACAACGGACAGGAGCAGAGCCGCACTGGATGCAAGGGCTGCGCGCACGGGGGTAGTCCTGTTGGGGGCTCTATAGGGTGAATGCGGTTGCGGGCTCGCGCAAGAACAACTTCACACTTCTCGCCGCCTATCCGTCCCGTGCGCCGGTGTTGCTGCGTCGGTTAAACAGCCAGCGGCGCCGAGAAATGCAAACTTATTCTTGCGCGAACCCTAAACAGCTAGTCAGAGCGCTCATCGCCTCGCGTTGAATCGCGTTATTAGGCGATCAAGACCGCGCGCTGTCAATGAAAATTTCGTGTTGTCCTTCTGGCGGCTGTAACCGGGATTTGATCTGCTAAACTGGAAAGCCCGTCATTCCATCGAGATGCATTGACATGAGCTTTCAAATGATCCTTGTCGAAAAATACGAGGCCGTTGGTCTGATCACGTTCAACAGGCCCAAGGCCATGAACGCCTTGTCGAGCGCCGTGATGACGGAGCTCTGTCAGGCGCTGGATGAATTCGAGACCGACAGCGAAATCGGCGCGATCGTTATCACGGGTAACGAAAAAGCCTTCGCCGCCGGCGCCGACATCACGGAGATGAAGGACAAGGGTTACATGGAGATGTACGCCACCGACTTCATTACGTCGAGCTGGGAACGGTTGGGAAGTTGCCGCAAGCCCGTGATCGCTGCGGTCGCAGGCTACGCGCTGGGCGGCGGCTGTGAAGTCGCGATGATGTGCGACTTCATCATCGCCGCGGATAACGCGAAATTTGGTCAGCCCGAAATCACCATCGGCGTGTTGCCGGGCGCGGGCGGCACGCAGCGGCTCACGCGCTTCGTGGGCAAGTCCAAGTCTATGGACATGTGCCTCACCGGCCGCATGATGGACGCCGAAGAAGCCGAACGCGCGGGTTTGGTCAGTCGCGTCGTGCCTGTCGACAAACTCAAGGACGAAGCGTTGGAAGCAGCGGCAAAGATCGCGGCGTTCTCGCGGCCGTCAGTGATGATGACCAAGGAATCCGTCAACCGCGCCTACGAGACGACGCTCAGCGAAGGTGTGCGCTTCGAGCGTCGCCTGTTCCACTCGGCGTTTGCCTCGCAGGATCAGAAGGAAGGTATGGCCGCGTTTGTAGACAAGCGCAAGCCGAAGTTCGAGCACAAATGAAGGTGTAAACTTTTGTGGGGGCGGCCGCCGGCGACGTTGGGAGTAAATCGCTGGCGCGAGTGTCCGCGGCTACTTTGTGTATCGTAAAGATCCCGTCCGTTTGAAAAGTGTGGTGCTCGTCTGTCGCGCGGAACTTTGTCGCAGCGCGCCTGGTATGGTAAAGTTTGGCTCTGCTTGGAGTTGGTGAGATGCGTGCTGGTCACCTTGTAAATACCGGTGACAAACTCGCGCTCGCACTCCGATGCCAACGGCAGCAAGAGTTCGAACGATTTTTTAGCCTGTTTCTTACAGGCGCTGCACCCCACCTGCAACCGACCGGGGGTGCACGGCGCTAGCCGCGGTATAACCCTTGACTTAGAAAGGAGGACCACTGTCCTCCGCTTCGGCTTTTCGGGCCGCAATTGATTCTGGCTTCGGGCGTTGTTCGGCCGAAGCCAAGGTTGTAACCCCCCCCCATCGCGTGGAGGATACGGTGGAAGACGTATGGCAACTCGTAGAGTCGTTGTTAGGGACGAAATTACCCCAACCGAAATCGTGGTTTCGGTTGTGGGAGCCGGGAACAGAACAAAACGAACAAGAAAAAGAATGGGCTGACGTCATGGCCGCAGGGGTCGACCTTCTGCAAGGGGTTTGTTTCGAGCCCAATGGCATACAATTGCGATTTCTCCGATGCCTCGGCCACACTGTCGGGAGCTGTCTGGAGTGGGATTTGGCTAAGGGAAAGAGCTTCTCTCACTGTCTACTCGGTGCCGCGTTCACCGCTGAAGACATGGACGAATTTCGGCGGAGCGCCCAGACGGCGTTCCGCCTGTTGACGCGTTCGTTTTGACGCCACACTTGAGGGGTTAGCTTCGTAAGCTACCCCCCCAAGTGCCACAGCCCTCTACTCACTCACAATATTCTTCCCAGGATCGTAAAAAGGCATAGGCACCACCTGCGCTGAACGGCCGCCCGCGGGCGTTTCCAGCGCGAGTTGCGTGCCGAGCTCCACATGCTCGATCGCAAGCATAGCCATCCCGATGTTTTTGTTGAGCCGCGGTGAATAGATCCCGCTGCGCAGCTCACCGATTTGCTGTTCGCCGCGCAACAGCGGCCACCACTCCTCGTTCTGCGGCATCGGCTTGCCGTCGATCTCTATTCCAGCCAGACGCCGCTTTACACCTTCTGTCTTTATCTTTCTTAGGGCCGCCTTACCGATGAAGTCCGCGGTTTGGTCGAGATCGACAAGTCGGTCGAGCCCCAGCTCATAAGGATTGTCTTTGGCAGTTGCATCGGCGCCATAGGAAATCATCGCGCCTTCGATGCGACGAATCTGGTTTGGCGCGACAGGCCCGATCTGGTGCGGCCTGCCGGCTGCCATGATGACCTCCCACAACTCATCGCCGCGCGTGCCGTCGCGCAGAAATATCTCAAAGCCTTTTTCGCTGCTCCAGCCCGTGCGCGAGATCACCAGCGGCATGCCGTTGAGCTCCGTTTCGCGGAACCAGTAATACCGCAACTCGTTGACCCAGTCGCCAAATATCTTCTCCATAACGGCCGTTGATTTTGGTCCTTGTACCTGCAGTGGCGAGACGTCCGGTTCGCGGATCGTGACATCGAGACCCGAGTTCAACGCCACGCCACGCGCCCACAACAGAATGTCACTGTCGGCGAGCGACAACCAGAAATGATTTTCACCCAATCGCAACAGCACTGGATCGTTCAGCACGCCGCCGTTCTCGCCAGTGATCACGACATACTTGCACTGACCAACCTGACATCGCGACAGATTTCGCGGCGTGAGCATCTGCGTGAGCTGGAACGCGTCGGGTCCGGTGATTTCCACCTGGCGTTCGCAAGCCACATCCCATATCGACACGTCGTTGACCAACCGCCAGAACTCGACCTCGGGTCCGTCGTAATAAATAGGCATGTACATGTGGTTGAACACACTGAATGCGTTGCAGCCGTAGCGACGAGTCGCTTCGAAGAAAGGCGATTTGCGCACGCGCGGGCCAAAGGCGGTGACGGGATTGGGCATCATGCGTTCTTGCAGCCGGGCTTCGGATCAAAGCGCGCTATTATGGATGAGAATCATTTGCCGACGAAGCGCTTGTCGCCAGCCGGAGCGACACGCATTTGTCGGATTGTGACAAACGGCGCCGTCCGCCTGCGTGCAGACTGGTCTCGTTTGGCGTTTTGTACGATTATCCTCTCTCGTCAGGAGGGACCGTTGTGAATCGAGAAGCCGCGAACATCTTCGCCCGGGATCTGGACAAGCAGGCCGCAAACAGCCAGCCACAATCGCCGTTGAGCATGCTGGCCTGGGCGGCTTCCGTGTATCCCGGCAAGACGGCCGTTATTCACGGCGAGCAACGTTACACCTACGCACAAATGCTG
Source organism: Gammaproteobacteria bacterium (assembly GCA_051008635.1). Lineage (GTDB taxonomy): Bacteria > Pseudomonadota > Gammaproteobacteria > JBPCXK01 > JBPCXK01 > JBPCXK01. Next base: position 5,855 of record JBPCXK010000727.1, on the reverse strand, counting down.
GAGCGCTGCCGACGTCTGGCGAGCGCCTTGTCAAATCGGGGCATCGGCCCTGGCGATACTGTTACCCTCATGGCGCCCAACGTGCCGGCGATGCTCGAAGCGCATTACGGTGTGCCCATGTGCGGGGCGGTGCTGAACGCCCTCAACTTCCGGCTCGATGCCAACACCATCGCGTTCATTCTCGAGCACGACGAAACGAAGTTGTTGATCACTGACAAGGAATTCTTCCCGGTTATTAAAGAGGCGCTGGCCCAGCGCGGCGGTGATATCACGATTATTGACATCGACGATCCGCTGGCCTCGGGAGGGGAGTCGCTTGGCGAGAAAGACTACGAGGCTTTTTTGCAGGAAGGCGACCCGGATTTCGACTGGCAACTTCCAGCCGATGACTGGCAGGCGATCTCGCTCAACTACACCTCCGGCACCACAGGCAATCCAAAGGGGGTGGTCTACCATCACAAGGGTGCGTTTCTCAATGCGCTCGGCAACGCCGCGGTCTTCGGGATCGACCGCAATTCGGTGTATCTCTGGACGCTCCCAATGTTTCATTGCAACGGGTGGACTTACACCTGGGCGGTTACGTCGGTTGCCGGAACACATGTGTGTCTGCGGCAAGTCGACCCCAGGCTGATCTTTGCGATGATCAAAGAACACCGTGTTACGCATATGTGCGGCGCGCCGATTGTGCTCAACATGCTGGTGTACGCGCCTGCCGAGGCAAAACTAGAGTTCGAACACACCGTCGAGGTCGCCACCGGTGGCGCCGCGCCGCCGAGCGCGATCATCGTCGGCATGGAAAGAATGGGGTTTCGCGTCACGCATTTATATGGTCTGACTGAAACTTATGGTCCGGCCACGGTGTGCGCCTGGCAGAGCGATTGGGACGGGATGGTGCTCGAAGACCGTGCCGCGCAAATGGCGCGCCAGGGCGTGCGTTACCCGACATTGACGGAAACGATGGTTGCCGATCCCCGCACCATGCAGGCGGTGCCCGCGGACGGCGAGACCATCGGTGAGCTGATGGTCCGCGGCAACACGGTTATGAAAGGTTACCTGAAAAATCCGCAAGCCACCGCTGAGGCGTTTGCCGGCGGCTGGTTTCACACTGGCGATCTCGGTGTCGTGCATCCAGACGGCTATGTCGATATCAAGGACCGTTCCAAAGACATCATCATCTCAGGCGGTGAAAATGTCTCCAGTCTGGAAGTCGAAGAAGTCCTGTACAAACACGCCAAAGTGATGGAAGCGGCGGTCGTGGCAAAGCCCGATGAAAAATGGGGCGAGACTGTGTGTGCGTTCGTCACGCCCGCGCCGGACGCGGAAGACATCACGGATGAGGAAATCATCGCCTGGTGCCGCGATAACATGGCGCACTTCAAGGCGCCGCGAACCGTCGTGTTCGGTCCGCTGCCGAAGACCTCGACGGGGAAGATCCAGAAGTTCGTTTTGCGGGAGAAAGCCGCGCAGATGTAGCTGCCCATCCTCTCTTCTACGAAGATCTATCTCGCTTGGCCAACCCCGTTGCCAACCGGACAGGCCCGCGGCCTGGAATTCAAGTCGACACTAGCCCGCATATCTCACCGCGGGGCGAGATGATCGCGCGGAGATTTGAATTCACAAGGCACTACTGATCGAGCGGAATACGGGCTGTATTTCCGAGTGAAGAAAATGCGTTGTGGATTCAAAGATCAAGCCAGCGCCGTCATCGTGGTGAGATATGCGGGCTAGCCCCGACCAGCGGTCGGCTCCCAGGGAGGCACCGACGCGCGCAGTGCGCAGACAGACGGTATTGGCAAACAGATATTCCGGTGCCAACATGACTTTTCGCAAGTAATCGACCGGGATTGCACTGCGAGACCCGCTTTGAATGCTTATGGATAACGCTCCCAACGCCCACGATGGGAAAATAGAAGTACCAGGATTTCAGATCCAGACGCTTATCGCGGAGGGCCGAACCGCCTCAATCCATCTCGCGATTCAGGAGTCATTGGGCCGCCGGGTCGTCCTCAAAGTCCTCAAGCGGATCCCTGATCACTCGCACGCCAGGCGCGCCCTCAACGAGGGGTGGATAATCGCTTCCCTCAATCATCGCAATGTTATCACTATCCACGATATAGGGACTGTTGAGGGTCGGCACTACATCGCCATGGAGTATCTCGAAGGTGGAGACCTTGCCACGCGCACGCAAGATGGGACCCTTGGCGAAGAGCGGGCTCTCGATATAGCAGACAAGATTGGTGAATGCCTGGCGTTCGTGCATCGGCAAGGCATCATCCATCGGGACCTGAAGCCCGAGAACGTTCTGTTTCACAAGGACGGCGAGCCGATACTCACCGACTTTGGTATCGCCAAGGCGTTGGACACCGACATCACGACGACCGTGGACGGCTCGATGATAGGTACGCTCCACTATTTCAGCCCTGAACAGGCCACCGGCAAACCGGTGGACAGGCGTACCGACATATATGGATTGGGCATCATATTCTTCGAGATGTTGACGGGCAAAAAACCATATGGCGGTGAATCGAAACTCCAGGTCATCCTGGCCCACGCGCACGAGCCGATTCCGCGGCTTCCACCACATCTGGGTCGCTATCAGGAGTTGCTCGAACGGATGATCGCGAAGGATCGACAGGACCGGTTCAGCACAGCAGAAGAGCTGGTCGACAATCTGCGAAAGATACGAAGTGGGGGATCGCAGGACTCCATCGCTCCGCTTAGCGCCATCGACACGCCGGAAGTCGCCGCGGCGGCTGACATCCTTGCTCAAACGAAGCGCCTCGTCTCGACAGGCGCTCAGGCGCTACGGCGCTATGTAGACAGATTGGCGCCAGAAAGGGTCGCCCGCGCTGCCGGACGCGTTGTCCGCGCGCTTACCCGGATTGTCGCGGAGGACAGTAAGAACCGGTTCACCACCGCCGGTGTAAGCGGCGTGTTCGCTCAGGCCAGGCATGTTGTCGCAACCCGCGCGCAGGCCTTGTGGCGGGGTGCAAAGAAGCTGGAGCCGCAACCGCTTGTCGGCGTTGTTCGACGCAGCGTTCACGTGTTCAGTTTCGCCAATCCGCACGTACGGATGACCGCTATTGGATTCACAGTAGTGTTGTTGGCGGTTCTACTGTCGAGCCCCGCGAATGAGGACCACGACGGGGTCCGCCCGGATCAGGTTTCGAATGCGCCGCAGAGTAAGGTCGATTCACTTACCGCTGGCACTCGGCCGGACAAGGCGCTCGAACCGCAAGTGACCGATGCATCGGCGTTACAGGCACGGCGACAGATCGATGAGTATCTGCTGTCGGCGGAACAGGCGTCGGAAGAATATCGGTTGACGACGCCCAAGTCCGACAACGCGTATAGCAAATATCTCGCCGTGCTCAGTCTGGATCCGGGAAACGAGCAGGCCCTGGAGGGATTGGTTGCCATCGCAGATCGATATGCAAACCTTGCAGAAAGCGAGATAAGGCGGTTGCGCTACCGCAAAGCGCGCCTTTACGTCGCCCGTGGCTTGAGCGTGCAGCCTGACAACAACCGCTTGCTGGCGTTGCAGAGAAGAGTCAATGAGCCGGGTGGCTTGGGAAGGCGAATCTCAGCGAAATTCAAGTCGTTGTTCAGATAGCTGCGCGACACAGCACTAAACTCACTCATCAAAAACGATGATCACCCGGCGGTTCTGCTTCCCCTTGCTTTCGATCTTTCGCACCTTCACACGACCGATTTCACCGGTATGGGCGACATGAGTGCCGCCACAGGGCTGCAAGTCGACATCATTGATATCGAGTAGCCGCACCTTGCCGGCGCCGCGTGGCGGCTTGACCGACATGGTGCGCACGAGGTCGGGTTTGGCGTCGAGCTCTTCATCGGTGATCCACACGGTGCTGACGGCGTGGTTTTCCTGCACGAGGCGGTTGAGCTCCGCGCTCAGCCGTTCCTTGTCCAGCCTGGTGTCCGGAAGATTGAAGTCGAGCCGGCCTTTGTCGGCGCCGAGCTGACCGCCGGTGACCTCGCCGGTGATAACGGCACAAAGCAAATGCATGCAAGTGTGCATGCGCATATGCCGGTGACGTCGCTCCCAGTCTATTTCCGCAGTAACTTCCGTATCGGGCGCAAGCGCCGCAGCGCCGTCGGCCGGGATGTGTACGATGTCGCTGAGCTCCTTGTCCTTGCGCGTGTCAGTGATGGCGATTTCTGTTCCGTCGGGGGTGCGCAAGACGCCAACGTCGCCGGGCTGTCCGCCACCCAGTGGGTAAAACACGGTTTTGTCCAAACGGATACCGCGTTCATCGGCGGCGACAACTCTGGCATCGCAGTGCCTCAAATAGGCATCATGGCGGAACAGTTCTTCTGTCACCTCACTCTCCTTATGCTTTACAAAGATTCTTCAATTGTAGATGAAACGTGGCGAGGCAATGCTCATTGTCCCCTGGTTTGTCTTTCGGTTGCGCCGACTTCGGCAAGTATCCATTCACGAAACGCGGCGATTCTGGGCCGGCGCAGGCGGTTTTCCGGGTAAACGAGGTAGTAAGCAAGCCCGATCCCCGTGCGCAGGCTGAGATCGAAGAGTCTGACCAGCTTGCCGGACTCGAGATCGCCTGCCGCCAGCACGTCGCTCACAAGCGCAACGCCGTGACCTTCGATCGCCGACTGAATCGCCATGCTCTCCATGCTGAAGCTCGGCCCGCGTTCGGCATCGACATCTGTGACGCCGGCGGCGCGCAACCACATCTTCCAATCGAGGGCAGTTACCGAGGCGGTTGGGTCGAGATGCAGGAGGGTATGTTGGCTTAGATCTTCCGGCGTATCGACGGGTTTGCGCGCGAGCAGCTCCGGGCTACCGACTGGAATCATTTCTTCCCCCAGCAAGCGCTCCGCGCGAAGAGCCGGCCACTCGCCTGTCCCGAAACGAATGGCGAGATCGAAACCTTCGCGCGCAATGTCTACTACACGCTGGGTCGCATCGAGGCGCACGTCGATTTCCGGGTGTAACTCCCGGAACTGGTCCAGCCTCGGCACCAGCCATTTGCTGGCGAACGACGTCGCGGCTGTGACCGTCAGCGCGCGGCGTTCCTCTCGTGAGTGAAACTCCTCGATCGTATCGGCGAGGCGATCGAAACCGTCGGTCAGCCCCGGTAGTAGCGCGCGCCCGGTTCCGGTCAGGGCAATAGATCGATACCGACGCTCGAACAGCGTCTGGCCCAAATAGTCCTCGAGCGATTTCACCTGATGACCGACGGCTGCGGGCGTGACGTGAAGCTCTTCCGCGGCCTTGGTCAGGCTCAGCAGCCGCCCCGCGGCTTCGAAGGCGCGCAGGGCGTTGAGGGAGGGCAATCGGCGGAGCATGTCATAGAACTTAATAAAAATTTAATGATTTCGAAAAAGATTCAGACTACACTATCTATCACTGTCATATTTATTTTCACAATTTTTCTAATTTTACCAGTATAATATTTCGCTTGTGGGGGACAACATCGATGCGTAACCTAGCCTGATACAAAGCTACAAAGCTACTGTATTGGGTCGAAACCACAATCGGAGAAATTCTACAATGAGATACGAAGACTTTCAAAATCGAGGTGCAAGTCCCCGCGCCGGCTTGTGGCCGCTGACCACGGTTTTTACCGTCTATCAGCACGAAGCCGTGCGAGTGCGCTCAGCGCATTTGTCAGTTACCGTGTGGCATCTCGTCAACCGTGTCAGCCTGCTCATCGCCCGTTTAAGGGACAGGGCAGCGCATACGTACGCATACCGGCGAGCGGCTTCGGACTTGAGCAGGCTCACCGACCATGAGTTGAAGGATATCGGGATCACACGTTCACAGATTCAGTCGGTTGTGCGTTACGGGCGCATGCAACAACCGCGGG